>JAFUWP010000131.1 GCA_017483405.1 Oscillospiraceae bacterium
AGATTCCAGTTATCCTGTTCTTCTTCCTCGGCGATGTACTGAGTTGTGATGTTCTTGACGAGTTCGTCCATCATGCTGAGGATAGATTCGTGCAAATCTTCGCCGTTGAGAACCTGTGCTCTCTGATTGTAGATGATTTCACGCTGAGCGTTCATAACATCATCATAATTCAGGGTATTCTTACGGATGCTGAAGTTTCTGCCTTCTACCTTCTTCTGGGAAGATGCGATGAGTTTATTCAGCCAGTTGCTTTCGAAAGGCTGAGTTTCTTCAACCTTGAGGGATTTCATGACAGCTTCCATTCTGTCGCCTGCGAAGATTCTCATCAGGTCATCTTCAACAGACAGGAAGAAACGGCTTTCACCAGGGTCACCCTGACGGCCGGAACGACCGCGGAGCTGATTGTCGATACGGCGTGATTCATGACGTTCCGTACCGATGATGAACAATCCGCCTGCTTCACGGACAGCGACAGCGGCTTCCTTGACTTTTTCATCATATTTCTTGTAGAGTTTGCGATAGACTTCACGGGCTTCGAGAATTTCCTGATTATCAGTATCTGCAAAGCCGATAGCTTCATTGATGATAGCATCATCATAGAGCTGTTCGCCGTTTTCCTTCTGGAGCTTGCGGAGTTCGGCACGGGAAGTGAATTCTGCGTTACCGCCGAGGATGATGTCAGTACCACGGCCGGCCATATTGGTGGCGATGGTGACTGCACCGAGTTTTCCAGCCTGTGCAACAATTTCAGCTTCTTTTGCGTGATATTTGGCGTTCAGGACTTCGTGCTTGATGCCGCGTTTTTTCAGCAGAGCGGATAACAATTCAGATTTTTCGATAGAAACTGTACCGACAAGAACAGGCTGTTGTTTCTTGTTGCATTCTGCAATCTGCTCGATAATGGCTAAGAACTTACCTTTTTCGGAGCGGTATACTTGGTCGGGATGGTCGATACGCTGAACCGGCTTGTTAGTCGGAATTGCGATAACATCCAGTTTGTAGATTTCCTTGAATTCATCTTCTTCGGTCATCGCCGTACCAGTCATGCCGGAGAGTTTCGCATATAATCTGAAATAGTTCTGGAATGTGATAGTTGCAAGCGTTTTTGATTCGCGCTGTACTTTTACGCCTTCCTTCGCTTCGATAGCCTGATGCAGACCGTCATTGAAACGTCTGCCGAGCATCTTACGGCCGGTGAATTCATCTACGATGATGACTTCATCATCTTCCACGATATAATCAATATCATTTTTCATGACACCGACAGCTTTCAGAGCCTGATTGATATGATGCAGAAGTGTCATATTTTCCTGTGCCATCAGGTTATCAATATGAAAATGCTTTTCAGCCTTTTCGACACCCTGTTTTGTGATAGTAGCAGTCTTGGACTTTTCATCAATGATGTAGTCAGCACCTTCTGCGATTTCTTCTTGGTCAACCTTGTCATCCATTTCGACAAACGTGATGGGAGTCAGGGTCTTGACGAACTTATCGACAAGCGTATATAATTCTGTGGATTTGTCGCCCTGACCGGAAATAATCAGAGGAGTTCTGGCTTCATCAATCAGGATAGAGTCCACTTCGTCCACGATGGCGAAATTCGGTTCACGCTGAACCATATCTCTTTTGTAAGTGACCATGTGATCACGCAGATAGTCGAAAC
>JAFUWP010000132.1 GCA_017483405.1 Oscillospiraceae bacterium
CCATCCGGAAAATGTCGGCAGAATCATGATTGGGGAATATGCCTTTCTGCCGTGTACGCCTGCCGGCGTGATGGAATTAATCGACTCTACCGGCGTGGAAATCTCCGGTAAGAAATGTGTCGTTATCGGCCGGAGCAATATCGTAGGCAAGCCGATGGCGATGCTCCTGCTCCACCGAAGCGGAACAGTGACTATCTGTCACAGCCGGACGCAGAATCTCGCCGAAATCACCAGAGAAGCGGATATTCTGGTTGCCGCTGTCGGAAAAGCCAATTTCGTCACCGGCGATATGGTGAAAGAAGGTGCTGTCGTGATTGATGTTGGCATGAACCGCCTCGAAAACGGCAAACTCTGCGGAGATGTCAACTTTGCCGAGGCTGAACAGAAAGCCTCTTACATCACGCCCGTCCCTGGTGGTGTCGGCCCTATGACAATCGCTATGCTGATGAAAAATACCCTCACGGCATTCAAGGCGCAGAATCAGATTTCTGATTAAGTTTTCTCTGTATAAAATCAATAAAAAATTTAAAATAAAATACGAAAAACAGTTGACAAATCACATATAATATGCTACAATAAAAATATCAAATTTTTATCTAAAAGGAGAAAAAAATCATGAAATACGAGATTCAGGGTGCGCCCTTTGCAGTAGCAGAAGTCTTTCTTCAGAACGGCGAAAGTGTTATCTGTCAGAGTGGTGCTATGGTATGGCAAGACCCTAATGTCAAGATGCAGACCACCTCTAATGGCGGATTCGGCAAAGTTCTCGGCAGACTGGTGACAGGGGAATCCCTGTTCCAGAATACCTATACCGCGCAGGGCGGTGCAGGTTCTATCACGTTCGGTTCTTCCGTACCCGGGAATATTATTCCGTTTGAACTTTCTGCCGGAGATACCATCATCGCGCAGAAATCTGCATTTCTGGCATCCGACCCCAGTGTGAATTTTGAACTGTATTTTCAGAAGAAGATTTCTTCCGGATTCTTCGGCGGTGAAGGCTTCATCATGCAGAAATTTACCGGAAACGGCACACTTCTCGTTGAAGTGGACGGCAGTGTTATCGAGAAAGTTCTCCAGCCAAATCAAGTACAGATTATTGATACCGGCTATCTGGTAGCGATGGATGGTGCTTGCTCCATAGAAGTCGAAATGATTAAGGGTGTTACTAATGTTATCATGGGCGGCGAAGGCTTATTCAATACTAAGCTGACTGCTCCGCCTGACAGACCTGTCCGTATCTGGATGCAGACGATGCCGATGTCTCATCTGGCCGGTGCGATTGCGCCGTATGTTTCGTCTGGGGCTTAATCTATATCAGAAAATCACAAAAGTCCGGAATGTTCCGGACTTTTGCTTTATTTCTCAAATTTGTTGCAGAGTTCGTTAATCTGGTCAGTCAGGCGGGCTAAATCTTTATTTGTTCTGCCCTCACTCCGCCGGATTAAGCCTGTCAGACGTTCCAGAGCCGCAAGCAGCCGATGGTATACTGTATTTGCTTTGCCGGTTTTCGGCTTGGCAACAGGTTTCGGAACGGCTTCGAGCAGGATTTCATCTGCAATTGGGTCGAATTCCGTGCCGCTGTAAGGCGCGTAGGCATTTAATTTCAGGTCGTTTTTCAGATGCGTGACGAAATGTTCCATGACTTCACTTTCACCGTGAATCACGAAAACACGCTTCGGATTCCGGATGTGTGAAATCCATGTCGTCAGGCCATCCACATCCGCATGACCGCTGATACCTGGTAACTGCTTAATCTGCGCGGCAACGGTCACGGTTTCGCCGAACAGCTTCACCGAAGATGCGCCTTCTACCAGTGAACGCCCCAGCGTTCCATAAGCCTGATACCCGACAAATAAGATGGTATTCTGCGCCTGCCAGAGATTATGCTTCAGATGATGCTTGATTCTTCCGGCTTCACACATGCCCGATGCAGAAATGATGATTTTCCGGCGTTTGTCGAAATTGATAGCTCTGGATTCTTCCGGAGTCGTGGCGAGAATCAAATCCGGAAACGTCAGCGGATTGATACCCCGATTCACATAACTGAGTGCTTCTTCATCATAACAGCTTTTCTGATTCTTCATGAAAATGCTGGTGGCTTCGATAGCAAGCGGACTGTCCATAAATACCGGAAAATCCGGATAGTTCTTAATCAGTTTTCTTTCTTTTATCTGCCGGAGAAAGTACAGTAATTCCTGCGTTCTGCCGACTGCAAATGACGGGATGATAACACTTCCGCCGCGGTCGAATGTCTGCTGAATCACCTGTGCAAAGGCGGTGACATAATCCTTCGGACGTTCATGTTTTCTGTCACCGTAGGTCGATTCCATAACGACATAATCAGCATCATCAATATACTGGGGGTCGCGGATTAACGGCTGATTCAGATTTCCGATGTCGCCTGAAAAG
>JAFUWP010000133.1 GCA_017483405.1 Oscillospiraceae bacterium
AATAAAGAATTATCCATTGTTTCCATAAATTTTCAGTCTCCTTTAATTGATATTCAGCATTTCTTTTTTATTATAGCACAAATATTTCCGAAATGCAATAGAGAAATTTATTTTTCTGTCTGTCATTTCATAGCAGGAGCAGTTCTTCATAGCCGAGCACTTCTTCTATCATTCTGATAGCACTTTCGTGACGGAATTCCATTTTCTGGAGAATGTCACTGCCTTTCATCACAAGACGATGCGCGATAACTTCGGGAGCAGTTTCGCGAATATCTTCGGAAATCAGATAATCACGGCCATGCATGGCCGCCCATGCCTTCGCGGTCTGATGCATCGCCTGCAATCCTCTTGTGCTGAGTCCGACCTGAACGGTTTTATCAGTTCTGGTTTTTTCGGCGATGGCCAGCAAGGCTTCTGACATTTCATCCGAAGTATAGACATTCTGCACGAATTTCCGAGCTTTCAGAAGTTCTTCCGCGGAACTGACTGCTTTTTCCGGAAGGTGATTTTCTCCTGCAAGAATCTGTTTTTCATCGGCATGTTCCGGACAGCCCATCCGCAGACTCATCAGGAATCTGTCAAGCTGAGATTCCGAAAGCGGATAGAGATTCTGTTTCTGGACGGGTGTCTGAGAGGCAATCACAAAAAACGATGCATTCAGCGGATAATGCGTTTCCCCATCGGAAACCTGATATTCTTCCATGCAGTCAATCAGCGCGTTCTGGGTTTTCGGGGGTGTCCTGTTGATTTCATCGGCTAACAGCATATCTGTAAAGACTGCACCGGAACGGAATGCAAAATCTTTTGTTTTCGGGCTGAATTCGTTTCTGCCGATGACATCTTCCGGAAGTAAATCCGGCGTACAGCGGATTCTGGCATACTGACAGCCGAGACTGACGGCGAGTGCCTTTGTGAGGGTATATTTTCCCGTTCCGGTCATATCTTCCAGAATGACATGACCTCCGGCTAATAACGATGCTATCACCCTGTCAATGACAGCATCCTGTCCAAATACTGCAAGCGCGATATTCCGATGCAGTTTTTCAGAAAATTCCTTTACCATAAAAGCTCCTTTCCGTCAGGATTCCGCAAACTGAGAGCGATACAGTTCGGCATAGAAGCCGTTTTCCTGTAACAGTGTCTCATGTGTCCCCTGTTCGATGATATTGCCTTCGCACATGACAAGAATCCAGTCTGCATTCTGGATTGTCGAAAGCCGATGTGCTATCACGAAACTGGTTTTCCCCTGCATGAGTGTTTCAAAAGCCTTCTGAATGCGATGTTCGGTTCTCAGGTCGATACTGCTGGTAGCTTCATCGAGAATCAGCATGGGGGGATTAGTCAGCATAATCCTTGCGATGCATAATAGCTGTTTCTGTCCCTGCGACAGTCCGGAAGTATCAGAAATCACAGTATCATAGCCATCCGGCAGACGTTTGATAAAGCCATGTGCGTATGCGGATTTGGCCGCCTGAATGATTTCTTCTCTGGAGGCATCCGGTTTTCCGTAAGCGATATTCTGCGCGACTGTTCCGGTAAAAATCCACGTTTCCTGCAAGACCATGCCAAACTGATTTCTCAGGCTGTCACGGGTGAAGTTTTTGGTACTCTGATTATCGAGCAGAATTTCACCGTCATGAATTTCGTAGAATCTCAGCAATAAATTAATCACTGTTGATTTTCCGCATCCGGTAGGGCCTACGATAGCGATTTTCTGACCGTGCTTTGCTTTCATGCTGAAATGCTGAATCAAGGGTTTTTCCGGCAGATAGG
>JAFUWP010000134.1 GCA_017483405.1 Oscillospiraceae bacterium
AACGGCCTTATCAAGCCCCTGGCTATGTCATCAGAAGTGAGGTGTAATGCTATGGCTTATACACAGGCACAGAAAAAAGCCCATATACTGGAATTGCAGAAATATCTGAATGCTATCTCCTATTATCATCCGGAAATTCCCTGTGTTCTTCCTACCGGCATCTATGACGAAAAAACACAGGCCGCCGTGCGTGCATTCCAGAAATTCAGCAATCTGACCGAAACCGGAGAAACCAACCAGACCACATGGGACAGAATTGTTGCTGTCTATCTTGCTGATGCAAAATGCGCCCCTCAGCCGCTGGAGGCGTTTCCCAAACAGAAACATGCTGTCATCCATGCAGGCGAACAGTGTTTCACGGCGGCGGTGATTCAGACGATTCTGATGGAGCTTTCTCATCATTACAGCAATCTGCCGGATGTGCATGTCACCGGTGAATACGATGCCGAAACCATTCGGGCGGTGCAGTTATTCCAGAATATGTGTGCTCTGCCCGTGACCGGAGAGGTAGACTGCGCCACGTGGAACATGCTGGCGCAGGCAGGGTGCGACCTGCGATAATTTTAATTTATGCTGACTGCTGGTGCGAATGGGGGTAACACGGCTCTGTTTTTTCAGGGAAAAAAGTGTCATTCGCACCGGATTTTTTAAAAAAATCTGAAAAAAAGCTTGACATTTTTATGAAACTGTGCTATACTATGATACAAGGCAGAAAGTTTTATTTGTGTTTCTGCACAACAGTTCCTCTTTCGGGGTTTGTTTTTTTATTATTTTTTGCAGATGCATCCTGCGCGCCGCACGGCGGTTGAAACCATCGAACTCTTCACTTGTGATAATGTCTGGATTGAGATGCATCCTGCGCGCCGCACGGCGGTTGAAACTTCGACTCTGCTCCAATTCATTCCGGGGATGTGGCTAGATGCATCCTGCGCGCCGCACGGCGGTTGAAACCGATTACAATCGACTTTGTTCCGACCAGTTCATCGTGATGCATCCTGCGCGCCGCACGGCGGTTGAAACTTACTAATTTTGTCACGAACTTAATTGCTTCACTCCTTATAGATGCATCCTGCGCGCCGCACGGCGGTTGAAACGTGATACTGCCGGTTTCCTTGGCGTTTTCGATGAGCGATGCATCCCACGCGCCAAAGGGCGGTTGAAACCCATTGATTTGCTGAAATAATCCAGACATGTTTAGATGCATCCCATGCGCCAAAGGGCGGTTGAACCCATTTCTCTTAGACATAACATTGTCCTCCTTAAAATACGTCAGACGGCGGTTGAAACACAAAATTCCCTCTTTACGGAAAAGAGGGAATTTTTATTTCTTGACATCAGGCGGAAAATATGCTATAATAAGACTAATCATGCAAAATGCTAAGTTTATTTGAGTTTAGCTATCAAAAAACTATGTTTTATGCACAAAAGCGATAAAGCATTAAATCAAGGAAAGTGAAGTGATTTTTTTCTATGTTTTTTCAAAAAGACATCGAAACTATGTCCCGTCAGGAAATCGAGACACTACAGCTCGAACGGCTGAAACATCAGGTACAGTATTGCATGGATAATGTGCCCTTTTATCACAAGCGGCTCACCGAAGCCGGCATTTCGGCGGATAAAATCAAAACGCTGTCGGATATTCAGTATATTCCCTATACCACAAAAGCGGATATTCGTGATAATTATCCTTACGGCCTGTTTGCCAGACCCATGAAGGAAATCGTCAGAATCCACGCATCCAGCGGCACGACCGGCAAACCGACAGTCGTCGGCTATACCAGAAACGACCTGAACAACTGGAGCGACTGCGTGGCGCGTCTTTGTGCGGCGGTGGGTGTCAATGATAATGATATTGCACAGATTTCGTTTGGTTATGGGTTATTTACAGGCGCGCTCGGCCTGCACTACGGACTGGAAAAGCTCGGCTGTGCGGTAATTCCGGTATCTTCGGGCAATACGCAGAAACAAGCAATGCTCCTGAAAGATTTCGGGACGAGTGTCCTGATTAGTACGCCGTCCTATGCGATGTATATGAGCGAAGTCGCTCACGAAATGGGCATCTCGAATGAGGAATTAAAATTAAGAATCGGCCTGTTTGGTTCTGAGGGCTGTACGGATGCGCTGAGAGATAAAATCGAAAAGGGATTTGGATTATTCTCAACGGATAATTACGGCATGAGTGAATTAATGGGCCCTGGGGTTTCCGGCGAATGCGAATACCGATGCGGTCTGCATTTTGCGGAAGACCATTTTCTGCCGGAAGTTATCAACAGTGAAACGGGAGAAGTACTTCCCAGAGGTGAAAAGGGAGAACTTGTTGTCACAACGCTCACGAAAGAGGGCATCCCGTTACTGCGTTACAGAACGAAGGACATCACCAGAATTCACTATGAAAAATGCAGATGCGGCCGCACTCATGCCCGTATGGAGAAAGTACAGGGCCGGAGCGATGACATGCTGAAAATCCGCGGCGTAAACGTCTTCCCGTCCCAGATTGAAAGTGTGATGGCGAATATCGAAGGCATTTCGCCGCATTACGAATTAATTCTGACCAGAAAGAATTATACAGATTATCTGGAAGTCAGAATTGAAATCATTGATGAATCTCTGCTGGAAAAGCTGGAAAATCTGGAAAAGCTTCAGAAAGAGGCATCTGACAAGCTCAAAACGGTTTTAGGCATTCAGGCGAAAGTGACTCTTGTTGCGCCGAAGTCGATTCAGCGTTATGAAGGCAAGGCCAAGCGCATTATTGACAAGAGAAACGAATGTCAGGACTGAGGATATTATATATTTTTTGGAGGAAACATAATACATGAAAGAATTAATGATTGGCAATGCCGCTGTTGCCAGAGGGTTATACGAAGCCGGAGTTCAGGTAGTATCTAGCTATCCTGGTACACCAAGTACTGAAATTACAGAATTTGCCGCAACTTATGATGACATCTACTGCGAATGGGCCCCGAATGAAAAAGTAGCGATGGAAACGGCATTTGGCGCATCGCTCCGCGGTGTGAGAACAGCCTGTGCGATGAAACATGTCGGCCTGAATGTTGCCGCTGACCCGTTATTCACATTATCTTATACAGGTGTGACAGGCGGATTGGTTGTCTGTGTTGCGGATGACCCTGGAATGCATTCTTCTCAGAACGAACAGGACTCCCGTCATTATGCCATCGGCGCGAAAGTCCCCATGCTCGAACCGGCAGATTCTTCCGAATGTAAGGAATTTGCAAAGCTTGCTTTTGAGATTTCCGAAAAATTCGATACCCCCTGTCTGCTCCGTATGTGTACCAGAATCGCCCATGCGCAGAGCGTTGTCGAACTCGAAGAACGTATCGTTCCGGAATGTCCTGCTTATGAAAAGAATCCGGCAAAATACATCATGGCACCTGCAAACGCCATCAAGCGTCATCCGGTTGTCGAAGAACGTACCAGAAAATTAACTGAATATGCCGAAACTGCCGAAGTCAACAGAATCGAAATCGGCGGCACACAGATTGGTATTATCACATCCGGCGCATGTTATCAGTATGTCAAGGAAGTATTCGGCGATGCTGTCAGCATTCTGAAACTCGGCATGGTGAATCCGCTCCCTGTTCAGAAGATTAAGGCATTCGCGCAGAAGGTAGATAAACTCTATGTCGTAGAAGAATTAGACGGCATCATCGAGAGCCACTGCAAGAACATCGGCGTGAATGTTATCGGCAAAGAAATGTTCACCCCTCTGGGCGAATACTCTCAGAAAAGCATTGCCGCCGCATTCGGTCTGCCTGCGAAGGAAACTGTCACCGCAGATACCGCCGTTCCGATGCGTCCTCCGGTAATGTGCTCCGGATGTCCTCACCGCGGTATGTTCTATGTATTATCGAAGAATAAAATCACGGTTCTGGGCGACATCGGCTGTTATACGCTCGGTTCTGCCGCACCGTTATGTGCTCTGGATTCTACTCTGTGCATGGGTGCATCCATCTCCGGACTGCATGGCTATAACAAGGCATCCAACGGCGAAACCGAAAATAAATCCGTTGCGGTTATCGGTGATTCTACCTTTATGCATTCCGGCATGACAGGCCTCGCCAATATCGCCTATAACGGGTCAAATTCGACTGTCATCATTCTGGATAACTCCATCACCGGCATGACAGGCCATCAGCAGAATCCGACAACCGGATATAATATCAAGGGCGACCCTGCAACTAAGATTGATTTAGAAGCTCTCTGCCATGCGCTCGGCATCAATCGGGTAAGAGTGGTTGACCCCTACAATCTCGATGAATGCGAAAAGGCCGTTAAGGAAGAATTAGCCGTCAATGAACCTTCGGTGATTATTTCCCGCCGTCCCTGCGTATTATTAAAATACGTCAAGCCGAAAAAGCCCGTTGTTGTCGATAAAGACAAGTGCAGAAGCTGTAAACGCTGTATGAAACTCGGATGTCCTTCTGTTCATATTGATGCTGACGGCAAGGCCGGTATTGATAATACCCTCTGTGTCGGATGCGGTGTCTGCGAACAGCTCTGTCCGTTCGATGCCATTCATGACGGAGAATAAACATCATGACAGACAGAACAGAAAAAGCAGTTGCTTACAAGCATAACGGAAATAACTGCTGTCAGGCGGTTCTGATGGCTTTTGCGGATGAACTCGACATCTCACCGGATGTGCTCCGGCAGATGGGCGCGGCATTCGGCGGCGGCATGGGCTGTATGGAGGGCACATGCGGTGCGCTCTGCGCGGCAGAAATGCTCCTCGGCCTGAAACAGTTTCAGGGCAGACCCGTGCTCGGAACGGCAAGACAGATTCATCAGGATTTCACCCAGAAATCCGGCGCATCTATCTGTAAAGACCTGAAAGGCATCGAAACAGGAACAGTCCTCTGTTCCTGTGATGACTGCGTGAGAAATGCCGTGGAATCCGCAGAAAAATATATTTTTAACTAATCAGTCAGGAGGAAATTTTTCATGAATACAAAAGGCATTGTCATTGCCGGAGTCGGCGGTCAGGGTTCACTGCTCGCCAGCAAACTGCTCGGCAGAGTGCTCGTCAATGAGGGCTATGATATTAAAGTTTCGGAAGTTCACGGCATGAGCCAGCGCGGCGGTTCTGTCATTACTTATGTCAGATACGGCGATAAGGTATATTCTCCGGTGGTACAGTCCGGCGAAGCGGATTATATTATTTCATTCGAGAGAATCGAAGCCGCAAGATATGCCCATCTGCTGAAAAAGGGCGGTGTCATCATCACGAATACCCAGCGCATCGACCCGATGCCTGTCATCACCGGCGCGGCCGAATATCCTGAAAATATTCTGGATGAACTGACTGCCAAAGGCGTTCAGATTGAAGCCATGGATGCACTCACCCTCGCCGAAGAAGCAGGTTCATCCAAAGCTGTCAACATCGTGCTGATGGGTCAGCTGGCAAAGCATTTTCATATTGACTATGACAGATGGATAGAGGCTCTGGAACAGACCGTCAAGCCGAAGTTCGTGGAACTCAATAAAAAGGCATTCAAGCTGGGATATGAATTCTCAGCATAAGCGATAATTTTATTTTAATCAAAAGGAGGAATTCTCATGACTGCAAATCAGCTTTCTATCTTCATGGAGAACAAACCAGGCCAGCTGGTGAAAGTGACCGAGGAACTCAAAGAAACGGGTATCGACATCCGTGCCATGTCTCTGGCAGATACCAAAGATTTCGGCATTGTCCGGATGATTGTCAGCGACTGCGACAAGGCACAGCAGGCACTCAAAGCGAAGGGATTCATGTCCACCATCACAAAAGTGCTCTGCGTGGCGATGAATGACCATCCTGGCGGACTCAGTGCCGTGACAAAACTGCTCGCTGAATCCGATGTCAATATTGATTATCTCTATGCCTGCATCACGGTTGTCGGAAAAGATGCCTATATTGTCATGCATGTGGATGATGAGAAAAAAGCATCGGATATTCTGACAAAAGCCGGCATCAAGCTGGTTTCCGACCTTCAGACAGTTGTCTGAAATGCGTTCTTTCTGCCCCTGTGCTCTTGGTACAGGGGCATTTTTGTCAGGAAAAATAAAAATTTACATAAAATCTCTGTAAAAACTATTCCATTTCGGAAACTTTTGTGCTATAATAAAAACAATACTAATTATGATATTTAGAACGGAGGTATCCCCTTATGACGAAACCCTATTACATGAACCGCGAACTTTCATGGATTCAGTTCAATCAGCGCGTACTGGAAGAAGCCGAGGATGCGAATGTTCCTCTGCTGGAACAACTCAGTTTTTCGGCGATATATCAAAGCAATCTGGATGAGTTCGTACAGGTGCGCATCGGCACGATGCTCGACAGAATGCAGGCGGAAACCGGTCAGCATAAAAAAGATTCACGCTCCGGCATGACTCCCAAAAAACAGCTCAAAGCCATGCTGAACGCCATTCAGGAACTTCTTGCACGAAAAGACAGTGCCTATTATAATACTATGACGAAACTCAAAGAATACGGAATTATGCATATCGCTTTTTCTGATGCCTCTCCGGAAGAAAAAATCTTTCTGGAACAGTATTTCAAGAGAGAAGTCAAGATGTTGCTTTCCCCCATTGTGCTCGATAAGCGTCAGCCTTTCCCGTTCCTGAAAAACAAGGCGATTTATGTCGCTGTACATCTGGCATCGAAATCGGGAATCAAGATGGGGATTATTCCGGCAGGCGGTTCTGACAGAATTATCCGTCTTGGCAGAACCGGCAGATTTATTCTTCTGGAAGATTTGATTCTGCATTTTGTTCCCCAGATTTTCAAGAATGATAAAGTGTTGGATGCCGCCGTCATCCGCGTGACAAGAAGCGGCTCTATCAGTTTTGAAAGCTCCGCGCAGGATGAAGATTCCGACTTCCGCGATACGATGAAAGACTTAATCCGCAAGCGCAATAAACAGGATGCTGTCCGTCTCCAGATGAATTCCGCTCTCGATAAAGATGCCGAAGAATATCTGCTGAAAAAACTGAATTTATCCCATAAGCAGTTATTTCTGGAACAGACGCCGCTGGATTTGTCCTTTGTCTATCAGTTAGGGGAATTCAACCCCGCGCCTGAACTGCGGTTCGCTCCTCAGAAACCTCAGAACAGAACGGATATTTCTCCCAAAACCAGCATGATGACCCAGATTGCTGAACATGATATTATGCTGTCCTATCCTTATGAATCTATTTCGCCGTTTCTGCGCCTGCTGGATGAAGCCTCCATCGACCCCGATGTGTCTTCTATCAAGATTACGCTTTATCGGCTCGCCTCCGACAGCCGCGTGATTGCCTCACTCTGTCAGGCCGCCGAAAACGGAAAAGATGTGCTTGTTCTGGTCGAACTCCGTGCAAGATTCGATGAGGAAAATAATATCCGCTGGGCAGAACGTCTCATCGATGCCGGATGTACGGTCATCTACGGCCCTCATAACATGAAAGTACACTCGAAATTACTGCTCATCACCAGAAAAACAGAAAACGGTCTGGAAAATTTCGTACAAATCGGCACAGGCAATTATAATGAAAAAACATCCAGAATCTATACGGATTTATCCCTGATGACTGCTAATCCCGAAATCGCCGAAGATGCCCATCATGTCTTTGATGCCCTCTCTACAGATACGCTCGTCAGACAGACCAAACAGCTCCTTGTTGCCCCTATAGGCCTGAAACCCCGTATTCTTGCCATGATTGACGAAGAAATCGAACATGCCCGAAACGGTCAGGATGCCTATTTCGCCGCAAAAGTGAACTCCATCAGTGACAAGCAGATTATGGATAAGCTCGCAGAAGCCTCGCAGGCCGGTGTGAAAATCGAACTCGTTGTCCGCGGTATCTGCTGTCTGAAATCCGGCATTCCCGAATATACCGATAATATCAGAATCGTCAGCATTGTAGGCCGCTATCTCGAACACAGCCGAATCTATATCGCCGGTACGGAAGACCGCCGGAAAGTCTATATCAGTTCTGCTGACTTCATGACAAGAAATACCGTTCACCGAGTCGAAGTCGCCGCACCCCTGTTAAACAAAAAACTTCGGGAACAGGCCGTCAGACTCGTGAAACTCTGCCTTGCCGATAACGTCAAAGCCCGTATCGGCCAGCCGGACGGCTCATTTAAGCACTGCACTCCCGTCACCGGCGATGAGGCCG
>JAFUWP010000135.1 GCA_017483405.1 Oscillospiraceae bacterium
AGTATCATCCCGACAGAATCCTGATTGAGCCGTCTGGTGTCGGCAAGCTCTCTGATGTTATCAGAGCAGTGCAGAATCTCGAAATGGAAGGCGTAGAGCTTGACGGTTTCACAACCGTTGTGGATGCTAAGAAATGCAAGATGTATCAGAAGAATTTCGGCGAATTCTTTGATAATCAGATAACTTATGCAAGCTGTCTGATTCTGAGCCATACAAAAGGTCTTTCTCAGGAAAAACTTGATGACTGCGTGAAGCGTCTGCGCGAAAAGAATTCCGCTGCGCCGATTGTTACCACTGAATGGGATGAACTCACCGGCGAACAGCTGACTTCTGCCATGACTCAGAAAAATACACTCGATGATGAACTCAAAGCCCTTCTCGAAGAAGAAAAGCATCATGACCATCATCACCATCATGACCATGATGAGGATGAGGAACATGAACATCATCACCATCATCACGACCATGATGATGACGAAGAACATGAACATCATCACCACCATCACGACCATGATGATGACGAAGAACATGAACATCATCACCATCATCACGACCATGATGATGACGAAGAACATGAACATCATCATCACGAACACGGCGAAGAATGCCACTGCCATGACCACGACCATGAAGGCCATCATCACCATCATGCAGATGAAGTCTTCACCAGCTGGGGCAAGGAAACCGCAAGACAGTACACTGTCGAAGAAATCCAGTCCGCTCTGGAAGCCCTTCAGGATGAAGCCACTTATGGTATGATTCTCCGTGCAAAAGGCATCGTGGCCGGTACTGATGGTCAGTGGATTCACTACGATTATGTTCCTGGAACTCCCGATGTCCGTCACGGATGCGCCGCAACAACAGGCCGTCTGTGCGTTATCGGCTCTAATATCAATGAAGCAGAAATCGCAAAACTGTTTCATGCAGAATAATTTTTGAAACTCAACTCCATGCCGCTGGATTCAGCGGCATGTTCTATCAAAGGAGGATATAGCATCATGCCCATGAATCAGCAGCAAGAAGATATTCCGGTTTATTTATTTGTCGGTTTTCTGGAAGGCGGCAAAACTAAATTCATTCAGGAAACGCTACAGGATAAACGCTTCAATAACGGCGAAAAAACCCTTCTGCTCCTCTGCGAAGAAGGCGAGGAAGAATATGATTCCTCTAAATGGCCGGATAAAGACAAAAATGTCGTTCAGTATGTCATCGAAGAACAGGAGGATTTCAATGAAGATAATCTCAAAAAAATCCTCAAAGAATCCGGCGCAACCCGTGTCGTGCTTGAATATAACGGTGTCTGGACTATCAACGACTTATTCGAGAATCTCCCTGTCGAATGGGCTGTCTATCAGGCTATGTGCTTTGTCGATTCCGGCACATTCCTGAATTATAATGCTAACATGCGCAGTCTTGTTGTCGATAAAATCAACGTCAGTGAACTTGTCGTCTTCAACCGTTTCGATAAAGAAACTATGAACCAGCTCGAATTTCATAAAATCGTCAGAGGCATCAGCCGCCGTGTGCAGATTGCCTATGAAACGACTTCCGGCGATGTTTCTTATGATGATATTCAAGACCCTCTGCCGTTCGATGTCAATGCCGATGAAATCACCATCAAAGATGAAGATTATGCTTTATTCTATCGCGACATCATGGAAGAACCTGAAAAATATCACGGCAAGAACATCACATTCAAGGCCGCGGCCGCTCGTGATAAGAAATTCCCGAAGAATGTCTTCGCGGCCGGCCGTCATGTCATGACCTGCTGTGTGGAAGATATTCAGTATTGCTGGTTAGTCTGCGAATGGGACAAAGCTCCCATGTTCGATGCCCGTCAGTGGATTCGCCTGACAGCCAAAATTTCCGTTCAGCGTCACAAGCTGTATAAAGGAAAAGGCCCTGTTCTGCAAATTCAGTCGCTTGTCCTCACGGATGCGCCGGAACAGGAAGTCGCCACATTCTATTAATTACTCTCAAACTTAACCAATCAGGAGGATGAGAATTATGCTCTTTCATTTCGGAGATACGGTTGTTGAAATCGATGCACAAGCTACCAGAAATTATTATCTGAATCAGAATTTCACAAATGACTGTGTCTGTCTCGGCTGTCAGAACTTCCGGCAATGGATAAAATTCTGTCCTCCTGAAGTGTGCGAACAGTTTCAGGCGATGGGCATTGATGACCTCAACTGGATTGCAGAAATCATTCCGTTTGGTACAAAGCCCGAAGATTACAAGATTCACAACGGCATGTTATACGGCGGATTTTATCATGTTGTCGGCAGAATCATCGAGAACGGAGAAAACTCCGACCGGAAACTCTCCGAAAATTTTGCTATCTTCATTCCGGAATATACAAGCCCTTCCCTTCCGGATTTTCCTGAACCTGTCTTGCAGATTGAAATCTGCGCATACATCCCGTGGGTGATTGCCGCTTCTATGGAGAATTATATTAATTAATTATGTTATTTAGATTTAAAAATGCAATTGCTGATATCGATATCGAAACAACCAGAAATTTCTATCGCCAGCATGATATGATAAATGACTGCGCCTGTGACGGCTGTGAAAATTATCGTCAATGGGCGGATACTAAATGCAGTCCCGAACTCCGCGAACAGTTCCGGAAGTTCGGCATTGAGGATATGAAAGTTATCAGAGAAATTCTTCTTCCTGGTTATTTTGATGATAACTACGGCGGTGTCGATTGCCACGGCTGGTATGATGTTGTCGGAAAAATCCTGAACGAATCCGATATTGTTCCGGAAGATGTTCTGCATCCCGCAGAGCCGCTTGAACTTTCTATCTATGAAGATGACTGCCTGACAAGTCCCAAATTTCCCCGTCCGGTGCTCCAGATTAGTATTGACGGTTTTATCCCGTGGGTGCTTGATACCGATGTTCAGGAATTTCTTTAACATGAAAACTGCCGTACTCCTTGACGAGTACGGCAGATGTTTTTTCTTAGAAATTGCTTCCGTTCCATCCCCAGTCGGGAGTGCCGGTATAGCTGACATAAATTCTGTTCTTGGGGATGGCGAGTTCAGAATTCAGAATTTCACTGATTTCTCCGGTCAGCTTGCTGTATGCCGAACTGGGTGCAGTACCGTGAATCTGCACTTCTACCATCGCGGCCGGCGCATCCGTCCCCTGATGATACAGAATATGTTCCGGCTCGATGCCTACCATAAGCCACTGTTCGGATTTGCCCGGCAGTGTGGCGATAGCCTTTCCGAGTCCTGCTTTGATAGTTTCCTGCTGTGCTTTGGAAACTGCCTGATTTGTCTTGACGTTAATAAACGGCATGATGAATTTCTCCTTTGATAATTATATTTCAGCATAAGCTGATTATTTTTTTTCTGCGGGGTGGCTTTTCTTGATATGTTCAAGACTTCTGCTTGTGACAGAACCTAGTTTTTTAACCGTATTACTAGGAAATGTCGAAAGAAATAAAAAGGCATTGTCTTTGGATTCGGCCGGAGAAAGTTTCAGGATTCTCCGGAAAAATGCATAAGTAATATCATAATCTTCATTGAAATGCTCTGCAATTTCCCTGCCCATTTTTGTGAGTCTGACAGATTCGCAGTAATCCGGCTCGACAAGTTCCATGCGAACCATGCATTTCATCATTTTGCTGACGCTGGGTCGGGTGACTCCCAAATCGTTAGCAATATCGACACAGCGGATTCTGTTTCTCTCATGTTCCATACGGTAGATGCAAAGCAGATAGCGGTACTGACCTGCACATAATTCCATATCATCTACATCCTTTCTGTTGTTCTGAAATATATCTCGTTATTATAACAATAACACAATTCTGACAAAAAGTCAAGTTTTTTCTGAAAAACCCTTTTTTATGCAGGAGAACGATAATTCAGAACCGCTTTTTGTGGAAATTTCATATATATATCAACAAAACTTTAAAAAGCTATTGACTTATGACAATTTATCTGCTATGATATTCTTAAAGGAAGGTGATATTCATGAGAAAGCATATCAAAAAAATTCCGGCATTTCTGACGGGTTTGTTATTTATCCTGAACACCGGAACAATGATTTCATTCGCACAGGAAACGGAAACTGTTGTCACGACAGCCGAAAGCGAATCCACAACGCGTGTTATCACTACGGGAACAACTCCCCCATGGGAATGGAAAACACAAATCTCTACAGAAACAACATCCGCCGAAACTTCTACAGAAACGAGCTATATCCGGACGACTCCTTTTGCAGTCATGTCCATTACCAATGCGCCCGAAACTATCTCCGCCGGAGAAGAAAAAATCGCGCTGTTCAATATGGTATTTGTCTCGAAAGTCGATTTGGAATCCGATAATCCCTATCTCACTGCCGAACTGGATGCTGACCTGAACAGTTCGATTTCTACGGATAATAAAATCATCATCCGCTGTGCGGAAAACGCTCCGGCCGGAAAAGCTGTCATCACTTATACATATCGCCATCAGATGACCGGAGAAACCGGAACAGGCACAATCGAACTGAATATTCTTGCATCCGAACCGCAGACCGTTCCGGTTTCGAGCGAAACCACTTCCGCAACGACAACTGTCACCACCACTGCGACTGCCACAGCATTTTCAGGAGATGCCAACAGTGACGGGCAGATAGACATTCTGGATGTTATCACCATGAATAAAGCCATACTCGGCAAGGAAACACTCTCTGAAACCCAGCTCAGAGCGATTGACTTCAACGGCAACGGCCGACCCGATTCCGAAGAAACTCTCACACTTATGAAATATATTGTCAGATTGATTGATACCCTGACGAAATAACTCCCCTGTCAGCCTGAAATCTTCAGCCGTCCTCTGTTCCGGAGGACGGTTTTTTCTGATGAATGGCAAGTTTTTTCTGAAAAACATTGATTTTTCAGAAAGAATCTGCTATAATAGAATATGACACATTATTTTTCAAGTATTTACAGGAGGCTGTTATGAGTAAAATTCAGGCTTTTTTTGAGGATATGAAATCGAAACGGGTGGCTTTCATCGGTACAGGTGTCAGCCATACGGAATTAATCAGAAAATTTCGGGAAAAGGGAATTCCGGTCACTGTCTGTGACAAGAGAAGTGCCGATAAGTTTCAGGAAGTCTATGACGAATTGTCCCTTCTGGGAGTGAAATTCATTCTCGGTGAAAATTATCTCGATGCGCTCACTGATTTCGATGTTGTTTTCAGAACCCCTGGGATGTATTTCAACAATCCGGCTCTGACAGAAGCCCGTCAGGCTGGTGTGGTCATTACCTCGGAAATGGAAGTGTTCTTTGACCTCTGTCCGTGTAAGATTTACGGTGTCACCGGTTCGGATGGAAAATCCACTTCTACGACCTTAATCGCCGAAATTCTGACACAAGCCGGAAAGACTGTCCATAAAGGCGGAAATATCGGCCGTGCCCTTCTTCCGATTATCGAGCAGATTCAGGAAGATGATGCCGCGGTTGTCGAATTATCCAGCTTTCAGCTGATTTCTATGAGAAAATCTCCGGATACGGCCTTAATCACGAACATCACGCCGAATCATCTGGATGTACATGGCACGATGGAAGAATATACCCAGTCCAAAACGAATTTAATCACCCATCAGAACGCATTTTCCAGAACTGTGCTGAATCTCGATAATCAGGGCACAAAAGACCTCGCCGGACTTGTCCGCGGAAAGCTGAACTGGTTCACCAGACGCGAAGTCCCCGAAAGAGGTGCTTTTCTGCGTAATGATGATGTCTTATGCTACATCGAAAACGGCGAAATCACGCCGGTTATCCATAAAGATGAAATCAGAATCCCTGGAATGCATAATGTCGAAAACTTCCTCGGTGTGATTGCCGCCCTCTGGGGAGAAGTTCCTGTTGATGCGATTGTCAAAGTCGCAAAGGAATTCGGCGGTGTCGAACACCGAATCGAATTCGTCCGCGAACTCGATGGCGTAAAATACTATAATGACAGCATCGCCACCAGTCCGACAAGAGTCCTCGCCGGTCTGAACAGTTTCAGTCAGAAGCTGATTGTCCTCGCCGGAGGCTATGACAAGAAGATTCCGTTCGAGCCGATGGCCGAAACTGTCTGCGATAAAGTCAAGATTTTAATCCTGATGGGTCTGACTGCTGATAAAATCGAAAAGGCTGTCACATCCGCGAAGAATTACAATCCGGAAGAATTAAAAATCATTCATGTGAACTCTATGGAAGAAGCCGTTGAAACCGCGCATCGCGAAGCAAAATCCGGCGATATTGTTACATTATCTCCGGCATGTGCAAGCTTTGACTGGTATCCGAACTTTGAAATCCGCGGTCAGCATTTCAAGAGATTAATCAAGGAGCTGTAATTCATGAATCAGAAATCCCTTAAAAAACTGCTTTCGGAACTGTGTACTGTTTCGGGCACATCCGGAGATGAATCGCAGATTGCGGAATTCGCCTGCAAAAAACTGAAAAAATACTGTCCGGATGCGCATATTCAAAACGGCAATGTCATCGGTTCTATGGGGAATTCTTCTCCGGATGCCGTTCATGTCATGCTGGATGCACATCTCGACCAGATTGGCCTCATTGTGACCGAAATCACGGATGACGGCTTTGTCGGTGTCGGAAACATCGGCGGACTCGACAGAAGATGGTTTCCGGCACAGAAGGTCACACTCCACGGAAAAAAAGAAATTTCCGGCATCATCAGCACTCTGCCTCCCCATCTGAACAACGGGGAAGAAAAAGTACAGAAAATCACACAAGTCCGCATTGATACCGGCTATCCCGCCGAAGAATTAAGAAAAATTCTGTCTCTCGGCGACCGTGTGACATTCACGGGCATCACGGAAGAACTCGCCGGAACGCGCTTTGCCTCTCCCTGTCTGGATGACCGCTCCGGTATCGCCTCGATTCTGTATGCTCTGGATGAATTCAAAAAAGAAGAAATCCCCTGCAAAGTCAGTGTATTGTTCTCGAATCGCGAAGAAGTCAACGGATGCGGTGCAAAAACAGGCTGTTTCGTCATCAATCCGGATGTCGCCCTTGCTGTTGATGTCTCCTTTGCCGGAGATGGTACAGAAGGTACTGGAAAAGCCGGCGAAGGCGCAATGATAGGCTTTTCGCCGTCACTTTCCAGAAAACTTTCTGAAACGCTGGTCAGCATCGCGGAAGATACAAAAATTCCGTATCAGTACGAAGTCATGAGCGGACGCACCGGCACAAATGCTGATGATTTCTCCGTCTGCCGTGAAGGTGTCCGCGCCTGTACCGTTTCGATACCGCTCTTTTATATGCATACGCCTGTTGAGGTCATCGACCTGAATGATATTAAATATACCGGAAAACTTATCGCTGAATATCTCAGGAGGTGTCAATCATGCTGAATTATCTCAAAGAATTATGCGCTCTGAACGGTATCTCCGGCG
>JAFUWP010000136.1 GCA_017483405.1 Oscillospiraceae bacterium
ATGCACGAAACCGTCATAGTCACCGATAGCAGATAAATCAAGGCCGTCAGCAGTGCTGGTGAAATCCAGAGCGACAACTTCTTCGATGCCATCCGGATGGAAGGTAAATACAGGACGCTTAGAAGAATCTGTACTCCAGATATTTTCAGCGATAAATACGCCGTTACCGGATGTGATGAACATTCTGTTAGAATCACGGGGGTCAGTTACGACAGTACCGGACCAGTGAATCGCCTTATCACGAATCCATGAATAACCGCCGTCCTGTAAATATTCGGAGATAGCTTCCTGTCCCCAGCCGGCGGATTTACCAGGGGTAAAGTTTTCCCAAGTTTCGCCGCCATCGAAGGAGCGATAATACTGGTCGCCCCATGTTGCGCCGTGTTCATCCGTCCAAGCCTGCCAGAGCTGGTCTTCCCATTTACCGCATGTGCCGGCGATGAGATGGTCAGGATTGGAAGGGTCAGCCCAGACAGAGCCGAAACCTCTGGAACTGTCCAGAATCTGGGTGACTGTTCCGGATTTCGGAGAATAACGGTAAGCACCGCCGGATGCGCCGTTGAAAGCCAGTCCTGCAATATAAGAAATCAGCAGATTGCCGTTAGCATCAATATTGATACGGGAGGGGAAGACATCAGTCGGGAGGTCTTTGGATAATACTGTAAATTTATCATCCTTGATGTCAGCGACATGAACATTTTCCGTACCCTTTGCGGAAGTGCCGACATAGACTTTTCCGCCGATGATGGCAATGGCGGCAACACCATTCTGATGATTATATTCATCACTGGTAACGGAACGGGCGAGCGTATCCGTCCAAGTTGGCCATTTGGTTGTTTCGGAGAACAGTCCCAAATCATCATAGCCGATGACCGGAGACCAAGTTTCACCGCCGTCTGTGGATTTAATCAATGCGGATTTGGAATTGTTATCGCTGGTAACATCACCGCCGGCATAGATAGTTTTCGGGTTATCGGGGTCAACAGCGATGGATTCACCGCACTGACGGCCGTCACCGTTACCCATAACTTTAATCAGATTAGTGACATCAATTTCCTTGAAAGTCTTGCCGCCGTCAGTTGTCTTGAAGATAACAGTCTTTTCCGCAGAGAAGTAAGCGCATCCGCAGAGGAAATAAACGGTATCATCATCAGTGGGGTCGATAGCCATCGCATCGACACTGAGCAGACCTCTGTCTGCATCGTTGATGAAGTCAAGAAGCTGTTCCCAGCTTTCGGTATCATAGTTATATCTGTAAGCACCGCCAACGTCAGTACGGGCATACATGACATCTTTACCGGTGACGATGCCGGAGACGAATCCGCCTCCGCCGATTCTCAGAGTCCCCCAGTTATAGGAGCTTTCCAGTGAAGCAGTATCCGCGGCGAATACTGAAGGTACAGTCATCGCACTGCAAAGCACCGTCAGGCAGGCGGAAACGGCCGCAATTCTTTTCCAGATTTTCATAATAGCTACATTCCTCTCTTTAATTTTAAAATAGTATTTTTTCGGCTGAATAATTCAGCGTATAACTCTATTTTACTATATTTGCAGTAAAAATGCAATAGGAAAATCAAAAAAATTACGGACGGAATCAAAAAGAGGTTGCATTCTGCTAAAAATGCAAATCCCCCTCTGCATTCGGCAGAGAGGGAAAAGGTAAGCGTAAAATAAAATAGCAACTTTGCAAGAGTAAAAATCTCGTGTATAATAAAGGCTAAGCAACTCTATAGAGCAGATGAGAAAATGCAATTTAGTCTATGGAGTAAGCTGGAGTAAATTAGACACGGGAGGA
>JAFUWP010000137.1 GCA_017483405.1 Oscillospiraceae bacterium
AGGTTCTCGAAATCTCTCAGAAACGTCTGGAAGAAGTACTGTATTTCACAAAATATGTAGTCATCGAACCTGGTGAAACTGCTCTGCTGAAAAATACTCTGCTCACCGAGGAAGAATACACCAAGAATCTCGAAAAATATGGTGATTCCTTCATCGCGGAAATGGGTGCAGAAGCTATTCAGTGGCTTCTGGATGAGTATGACCCTCAGAATTATATCCGATTCTTTGAAGCGCATCTGCTGATGATTTCCAAAGTCATCGGTATGCCGGAACGCGATATTCATGATTATCTGCACCGTATGCGCTATTATCTGGAAACTGCCGGCAATTCCGGCTATCATGACGGCGACATCGTTTCTTATGCCGAATATAAAGAAATGATTCTCCCCTATAACCGCAAGTGCGAAGATGACGGTAATCCTGTTGCCGATGTCAAGACAGGTTTTGCCTATATTCTGGAACTGTTCGACCAGAATTTTGACCCCACTAATGAAGAATATGCCGAAATCCGCAAGGAAAACTGGATTAATGACCTCCAGTATACTGCTGATGACCTCAAGAGCGAACTGAAAGGCCTCCCCAATGGTCAGAAGAAAATCAAGCTCCTGAAGCGTCTCGAAATTATTGAAGCGTTCTTACAGTCCGGCAATAAGCCTGCATGGATGGTCATGAATGTTGTTCCGGTCATTCCTCCGGATTTGCGCCCGATGGTGATGCTGGACGGCGGCAGATATGCTACTTCCGACCTGAATGACCTCTACAGACGCGTTATCAACAGAAACAACCGTTTACAGCGTATGCTGAAACTGGAAGCTCCTGACATCATCGTCCGCAACGAAAAGCGTATGCTTCAGGAGGCTGTTGATGCCCTTATCGACAACGGCAGACATGGCCGTCCTGTAACAGGCCCTAACAACCGTGCTCTGAAATCCCTTTCCGATATGCTCAAAGGTAAGCAGGGACGTTTCCGTCAGAACCTGCTCGGCAAGCGTGTTGACTATTCCGGCCGTTCCGTTATCGTAGTAGGCCCTGAACTCAAAATGTATCAGTGCGGTCTGCCGAAGGAAATGGCTCTGGAACTGTTCAAACCGTTTGTTCTGAAACGTCTTGTCGATACCGGTGTTATCGCCAACATCAAGAGCGCGAGAAAAATCGTAGACCGCGCGACTGATAAAGCTGTCTGGGATGCTCTCGAACATGTTATCAAGTCTCATCCGGTACTGCTGAACCGTGCGCCTACCCTGCATCGTCTGGGCATTCAGGCATTCGAGCCGATTCTTGTGGAAGGCCGTGCCCTGAAACTGCATCCGCTGGTATGCTCCGCGTTCAATGCCGACTTTGACGGCGACCAGATGGCCGTACATCTGCCGCTTTCCGCAGAAGCACAGGCCGAAGCCCGTTTCCTGATGCTTGCCGCCAATAACCTGCTGAAACCTTCTGACGGCCGTCCTGTTGCCGTACCTTCTCAGGATATGGTACTTGGCTCTTACTATCTGACTCTGCTCAAAGAAGATGACAAGGGCGCAGGCAAATGTTTCCGCGATGTCGATGAAGCTATGATGGCTTACTATGAAGGCGATGTTACACTTCATGCGCCTATCAAAGTCAGAATCACAAAGGATGTTGCTGAAAAGAAACTCTCGAAAATCATCGACTGTACTATCGGCCGTCTGATTTTCAACGAAAATATTCCGCAGAATCTCGGCTATGTGGACAGAACCAATTCCGACCGTCAGTTTGACCTCGAAGTTTCGTTCTTAGTTCGCAAGGGTCAGCTTTCTGAAATCATCGACAGATGCATCAAGATTCACGGCACTACAACGACTTCCGAAGTGCTTGACAAAATCAAGGCACTGGGATTCAAGTACTCGACCAAATCCGGCATCACGACAGCCGTTTGTGATGCAACAATTCCGCCTCAGAAGAAAGAAATTCTCGCCGCTGCTGATGTCAAGATTGATGAAATCAATGATATGTATAACAACGGTTACATCTCCGCCGCTGAAAAATCTCAGCTTGTCGTACAGACATGGAACAAGGCGACTGATGATGTTACCGATGCCCTCCAGAAGAATATGAATCCCTACAACCCGATTCAGATGATGGCACATTCCGGTGCGCGTGGTTCTATCGCCCAGCTTCGTCAGCTTGCCGGTATGCGCGGACTGATTGCCAATACTTCCGGTACGACCATCGAAATCCCGATTCGTGCGAATTATCGTGAAGGTCTGAATATCTTGGAATACTTCATTTCTTCCCGTGGTG
>JAFUWP010000138.1 GCA_017483405.1 Oscillospiraceae bacterium
GTTGAAATCGAAAAGTTCGGTGAACCCTTTACCCCTGATTTTGAAATTCCTTATCATGTCGATATTATGGAAAAACTCAACGGCATCGACCTCGATTCCGCAAGAAAAACTTCCGGTAATGGTTTCTATTATCTCTGCGGTGATATTGCAAGACTGCATTCTTCCATCCTCTCTTATGCAAGAGATTTCATGATTAACAGAGGTTTTACTTACTATATCCCTCCGTTTATGATTCGCTCCGATGTCGTTACCGGTGTTATGAGTTTCGCCGAAATGGAAGGCATGATGTATAAAATCGAAGGCGAGGATTTATACCTTATCGGCACAAGCGAACATTCCATGATTGGCAAGTTCATTGATACTATCCTCCCCGAAGAAAATCTTCCGCAGACGCTCACAAGCTATTCTCCCTGTTTCCGTAAGGAAGTCGGCGCGCATGGCATCGAAGAACGCGGCGTTTACAGAATCCATCAGTTTGAAAAACAGGAAATGATTGTTGTCTGCAAACCCGAAGACAGCATGGCTTGGTTCGATAAGCTCTGGCAGAATTCTGTTGATTTCTTCCGTACGCTCGATATTCCCGTCAGAACTCTGGAATGCTGTACCGGTGACCTTGCCGATTTGAAAGTGAAATCTCTCGATGTGGAAGCATGGTCTCCCCGTCAGCAGAAATATTTTGAAGTCGGAAGCTGTTCCAACCTCGGTGATGCACAGGCAAGAAGACTCGGCATCCGTGTCAGAAAAGAATATGGTACAAAATATTTCGCACATACCCTCAATAATACCGTTGTCGCTCCGCCGCGTATGCTGATTGCTTTCCTCGAAAATAATCTCAATGAAGATGGTTCTATCCGCATTCCGGAGGCACTCCGTCCCTATATGGGCGGTATGGATGTCATCCCCGTGAAGTAATTTTTCAATCTGTTTCTGATGTTCCACGTGAAATGTTCCACGTGGAACATTTTTTCACTATTTCTTTGAGGGCAATGCTATGAAACGTAAATTCAGAATCATTACTGTCAATCATCAGAAATATGCTTGGTGGTTCAGCTTTCAGCACGGAGTGAAACTTCATTTCTCTCCTCAGCAGGATAAAACTGCCGGAATTACAGTTGATTTTCCTTCTGAAACTTCTGATGATTTCTATGCTGTTTTTCCCCTGTTCATCTCCATGCAGAAAGCCGGAATCTCCTGTCGTATCAAGCTCATCGAACCAAAAATGTCTTCTCTCCTGATTGCTTATCTTCAAGATGATTTTCAATCACGGAAACAAATTTTCCTCAACGGCTTCGATTTGCTTTCCGAAATGGGCTGGCATGTCTCCGGAATTGAGAACGGTTTCGATTGGTAACTGATAAGATGTTCCGCGTGGAACATTTTCAAATGACAAAAATAAGGACGGCAAACCGCCGTCCTCTTTTTTATGTTCCACGTGGAACATTTTTTTAATCGATTATCTGCGCCGAACCTGTACTCAGAATCGTTTCTGTACCATCATCCAGACGGATACGAAGTCCGGCATCTTCTGTAAATCCTTCCGCGATGCCTTCCGTTCCCGTGTCCGTCCGCACACGATGCCCTAAAGTACAGGAGTTTTCTGTATATACTTCCAGATATGTATGGTCGAAAATTTCCAGAAAATATTTTCTCATCTGCTTTAATATTTCCGCTGTCAGCTCGCATTTGTTGATGCAGATTCCTGTTTCCGTTTCAACATCCGTTACAATTGGCTTTAATTCTTCCGGAAGATGCGGGTCAGGATGCAGATTAATCCCAATCCCGATTATCAGATAATCCATTTTCAGCATCTCCGCGTTGAAACTCCCTTCCGACAGGATTCCGCAGATTTTTTTATGATTCAGAAATAAATCATTCACCCACTTGATTTGTGTCTGAATTCCGAACTTTTTCAAGGCCTCATGCACTGCCGAGGCCGTACATGCGGTGATGCTCATCATCGCCGATAACTGCAAATCCGGATGTATCACGACAGACATGTATAATCCTCCGGTCGGAGAATGAAAACTCTTGCCCATTCTGCCCCGTCCTGCCGTCTGAACATCCGCCGTCACTACGATGCCATCCGGTGCGCCCTGCGAGGCAAGTTCTTTCGCTAACCGGTTTGTGGAATCCAGTTCTGCATAATGCTGAACTTTCCAGTTTGTGCCCTTCAAGAGCGTCTGCATATAGCTCTGATTATAAATATCCGGAATTTTTTTCAGAAGATAGCCCTTATTTGTAACAGCATCAATTTCACAGCCCTGTGCTTTTAACTGTTCTATTGCCTTCCAGACTGCGGTACGGCTGACCCCGAACTTTTCCGCAAGCTGTCCGCCGGAACAGTATGCGCCTTCTGATAATATCAGTTCTGTCAGTACTTTTTCTTTTAAACTCATGTTTCATCCTCCCGTTTGCGTGATTCATTCATGTATATTATAACATATATTTTTCTGTCTTTCAAGCGTTTCCGGAAAAATGTTCCACGTGGAACATTTTTTTCATGCGCTCATATAATGCAGGAGAATCTCCGCTAAGAGGTGATGCCCTCATGTTTCGTGCCTGCCTGCTGGCTCTGGCCGTCTGTATGGATACCTTTCTTGCATCCGCCGGATGCAGTATGAACGGAATCCTCATTTCCAAACGCTGTGCCCTGCTCATCAGTGCCGTGGGAACAGCTTTTCTGACCCTATCCCTGTCCGGTGCACAGTTCCTGAACCGGATTCTGCCCGAAACCGTCTTCCGATATGCTGGTTTCCTTATCCTGATACTGCTTGGCACTTCTCAGATTATGAAA
>JAFUWP010000139.1 GCA_017483405.1 Oscillospiraceae bacterium
GTTTATGACAGCGGTCAGGAACGACAGAATACACTCAAATTTTTAGTCGATACTTATGGTGATATTCCGTATTTTACGGTCAGCAAGACTCAGCCGTTCCAGCTTCCGGCGATTCTGAAACGCTCCAGAGCGGATTTTGTTATCATCCGTCACGGCGGACTCGCCACGATTGCCGCGAAACTCGGTATTCCATCACTGGCTATGGGGGATGAAAGCATTCCCATCGGATATGACGGCATTATCAGAACGGGCAATATCATTCTGAACATCATTGCTCGGAAACGCTTTGACCGAATTCTTGCACGGCATACCGAATTAGGCTATACAGACTGGTGGCTCAATCAGGAAGACCCGTTTATTCTTGCGAGACATCCGGAGCTTCTTGACGAAACAGAGGAAACAAAAGGAGAGAACAGCCATGACTAATACTATCAGAAGAACAAATACTATCACGCATCCGCGTTATGGCTGTGCTATCGGTGCGGTATTTTCCGTAGCGGCGATTCCTGGAGCAGTTCCGATAGCCAACTGCGGCCCTGGATGTGTCGGAAAACAAGCCGGTATCGTTACAAGTGCATCACAGGGCACTGCTTATCCTGGGGCAGGAAATATCCCCAGCGTTAACTGGGGAGAAAATGAAGTCGTATTCGGCGGTGCGAAAAAACTCGATGCGCTGATTAAATCTACTGTCAAAATCATGAAAGGGGATTTGTTTGTTGTCCTGACAGGATGCTCCGGCGAACTTGTCGGCGATGATGTCGATGCTGTCGTCAAGAAATACAGAAATCAGGGCTATTCTATTGTAAGTGCCGGAACAGCCGGATTCAAGGGAAATAACCTGTTCGGACATGAAGAAGTTTCCATCGCGATTATTGACCAGTTTGTCGGCGAATATAAAGGCAGAAAACGCAAAAAGCTTGTGAATCTCTGGTTTGAAACACCGTATTTCAATTCTTTCTGGCGCGGTGATTATCTCGAAATCAAGCGGATTCTGGAAGGTGCTGGCTTTGAAGTCAATATTCTGTTCGGCTCTCTGAGCAAAGGGACAGAAAGCTGGAAAAATATTCCGAAAGCTAAGTTCAATCTGCTGATTTCTCCGTGGGTCGGTCTGAAAACAGTACAGCATCTTGAGGAAAAATATCATCAGCCATATCTGCACATTCCGGTGATTCCCATCGGAGAAGAAGCGACTTCTGATTTTGTGCGCCGTGTGGTGGAATTCGCAGGCATCGACAAGACAAAATCAGAAAAATTCATTGCCGAAGAAGCAAAACAGTATTATGATTATATCGAACATTTTGCAAGTTTCTTTTCACAATACTGGTTCGGACTTCCATCCAAATTCGCGATTGTGGGGGACAGTACCTATAATACAGCATTTACAAAATTTCTGACTGACCAGCTGGGACTTGTTCCGCTCAAAGCGATTATTACAGATAATCCGCCGGAAAAATATCGTGACAGCATTCGGGAGGTATATCAGAATCTTACCGAAGACGGCTTTTCTCTTGAACCCGATTTTGAAGAAGACGGCTACTGGATAGAACAGGCCTTGCAGGAAACGGATTTCGGCAGTGAAATCGGTGTCATTTTTGGAAGTTCGTGGGAAAAGCAGATTTCAGTAGAAAAGAATCTCACATTGATAGAAACTTCCACACCATCCTCCAATGAAGTCGTACTCAACAGGAGCTACATCGGTTACAGAGGTGCGCTCACCCTGATTGAAAAAGTCTATACGGCTTCGATGGGAAGCAGATAATTTATAGAAGTATTCCGCTCAAAGGAGCGCTATCCCAACTGCACCGTTCGCCCATAGCGGTGCAGTATTTTTGTGAAAATTCAGAAATTATCCCATATCCAATTCTTGTATATCCGGAATTTCGTTCCAGAAGGTTTCTAAATTTTCGAGAATTTCATCAACGCGATGGCTTATATATTCTTTATTGCTTTTTGAAAAATCATTGCTTAGTACATATTCTTTCACCTGCGAAAATTCCCATAATATTTCTTTTAAATCTTTTTTATGCAGTATTACACCGCATCCGATAAGATGCAGATTTCTGTCTTTGATGGCTTTTTCCCAGATATTGTCCCATATACTTTGGAATGAAACACACATCACAGTATAATTTCCAGTTTGAGCATCTTCTCTCCCGATGGATACAGACATTTAAACTCA
>JAFUWP010000140.1 GCA_017483405.1 Oscillospiraceae bacterium
ATTGATGTGTTCAGCAGTCAGATGCGAGTCACCAGTGAATTCCTGTCAGGCAGTACAGGTGTGAATGCTGTTATCATCAGGAATGTGCTTGCCCAGCTGAAAGCCGCAGGCATTGTCAGTACCCGTCAGGGAAGCGGCGGCGCACACCTTGCCAGACCTCTGAATGAAATCACACTGTATGATATTTATCAGGCAGTCGATTGTGTGGATGATGACGGATTATTCCACTTTCATGAGAATCCGAATGCGGAATGTCCGGTCGGCAGAAATATTCATAAAGTCATGGACAGCCGGCTTTCAGCGGTACAATCAGCACTCGAAAACGAACTCAAAAAAACAACACTTGCTGAAATCGTCAGTGATACGAAAAATATCATAGAAGCAGAATAAAAAAAGTGTGCTGATGGCTTGTCAGCACACTTTTATTATAAGTTAGCTAATCCAATGGATATGGACATTGAACAGTGATAGATGATATACAGTAAATTTTTAAGTCTTGATAGCTAATCTTTACATAATCGATAAATTCAAAATGACTTTTAGGGGAATATGCCGGAATTTTTCTGGTATATTGATAGTCATAAACAAGAATGACAGAATTATATGCAGAAGGTAACTTATCCCCGATTTTTCTTTCAAATTCTCCGATAACTTCTTTCTCATAGGAACATCCCATAAGCAGTATCGAAATGATGCCGGAACTTTCCGGCAGATAAGCACTTTCAAAAAAATCCTCATCAATTTCGTCAGGATTCACATCAAAATCTTTTGAAAATTCAGATGCTGTTACATCATCAGAATAATCAAAACCGACATAATTTTCTAAATCTTCTTCGGATTTTCTGTTTCCCAGCCATAATGACACATACATTTCTTTTTTCATATCTTCCTCCATATATATTTTGTTTCTTCGTGATAAACTTACTTTTTTGCGCCTTTTCGATAGGCTGTCGGTGTTATGCCGACTTCTTTTTTAAATTGCCGCATGAAGTGAGAATAATCATATCCGCACTTTTCGGCGATGTCCTGTAGTATCATATCCGTTTGCAAGAGTAATTTTTTTGCATAAGCGAGCTTGCTGTGCTGAATATCCTGAGAACATCCCAGACCGAATGCATTCCGATAAACTTTCAGAAAGTATGACTGACTCATTCTCATTTGCTTTGCACAGAATTCTACGCTCCATTCCCGTTCCGGACAGGTGTATATTTCCCGTCTGAGTTCGGATAATCGCTGATAATGCTGTTTTGTCTGATATGTCGGCTGTTCTGTAGATTGCAGAGTAGTGATAAGTTTTTTTAGTGCCGTATTGCAATCCTGAAGGGAGAGCGGAGCGGCGGTATCGAACATTTCACAGCCGCTTGACAGATATAAAAAGGAATGATTTGTCTGAACGCCGCTTTTCTGAAACTGTTCTTTTATGTTCTGTCGGAGCTTATCAGGACGGCTGACAGGCGGCAGCTCCGAACCGATGATGAAAAAGATACCATCTTCTGCAAGAAAAACCTGTTCATGACCGCGGCAGCATCGAACAAGAATATCTGAAAATGCAAGAATGATTTTATCTTTTTCTATTCTGCTGTTCAAATCTTCGATTTGCTGTAATCCGCTGATGCAGAATGCCAGTACATAGAGGGTTTCTCCGTAGAGCTGTGCGGCGGAGATACATTCTTCCCACATCTGCGGACAGCGGTCAAACAGATAAAGTCCAGTCAGTTCATCTCTGATTCCTCTGATATAGTTCTGAAATGCAAGACTGCGATAATCATTTTGCAGGCAGAGAAATGCGAGCGCACTGCTCACTTCACGGCAGAAACGCAGATAGTAAATATCATAACTATCGGCGATTCCGTCCAGTCTCAGCAGGGAATAGCCAAAACAGCGGTCACGGAAATATATCGGATTGAAAAATGTGACGGATGGCTGATTGCTGTTTATCTGCATTGGTATCATCTGTGCGAGGGGAAAGACAACAGTTTGTCCGGAAGGTTCTGTCATCAGCATTTGTTCTGAATAATTTACAGTGCGGTAAGTTTCGGAATACTGTAAAAATTCCGTTTTGTTCCAGTCCTCGCAGAGACACAGCCGGAAGTCGCCGTGGCCGGCATAATTTGTATCCCAGAAGAAATAGGAGGTATCATAAATACTGCGGAACAAAGAAGACACATTGCCATCAGAAAGCAGCAGTGATGTGATTGAAGTATCTAAATATCGGGATTCCAGTGTTTCGTAATTTAATTCTTCTCCGCGAATTTCTTCCCGATGATGTCCGCAGCTTTCGCCGAGTACCAATTTGCATTCAGCAGTTTCGGGGATGTCTTGTGATGTTTTTGTGATTGCCGCATACAGTTTGCGCATGGCATTCCGGCCGAGTTCTTTCCATCCGGTCATACAAGTGGTGACAGAGGGAATATGCAGGCTTGTTTCTTTGATGCCGTCAAAGCCGGTAACGAACACATCTTCCGGAACATGAACGCCGCGTTTCTCCAGTTCATCACAGAGCGTAATTGCCATGCGGTCGTTAGCACATACAACAGCATCCGGCATGGAGCGTGTGCCGTTAGTCAGTTCGATGGCGAGTTTTGTCGGTGCATCCGTCCAGAAATCACCATAGACAAGACGTTCTTCAGATACAGGCAGACCAGCTTTTTTCAGAGCATTCCGCCAGCCATCTGCACGGTTGAGAGATGGTTTATGATGCGCAAATCCGGTCAGGCAGAGAATATCCTGACAGCCGTGTTCTTCGATGAGGTGTGTTACAATACTCTCGAACTGTGAGGTTTCATCAAACCAAATATTGAGAAAAGGTTCTGTTTCGGCGGCGACCATCACAAGGGGATTCTGGCAGTTTTTCAGCAGATACTTTGTAACATCCGGCCGAGTTTCCTCTTTTGTGAGCGTATACGGCAGATAGATGACACCATCAAGCTGATGAAACTGCATGGCATTCAGGATATTTTTTTCTTCTGTAAGAACCTGTTCATCATAGAATTCCTCATTGACTGAAAAAACACAGGCGGAAAAACCAAGATGATAGCATTCTTTCAGAATCCCCTGAAGCTGAAGACGATTGATTGTGTGATAGGGTTTTCCAATCACAATCCCGATGCGGTTTTGCATGATGCTGTCCTCCTTTTGATGCGGTTATTTATATTATATCATACAAAAGGCAAATTTTCAATATAAAAATGAGCGATTTTGCAACAAAATTATCCGTGATTGCAATTGTGTACAAAACATAAATATGTTAAAATAAAGATATAGAATATCATTTCTTTATAATAAGGGGGAATTTATCATGAAGAAAATGTTTTTACAGAAAAGTGCCGCCGTCATGCTTGCAATGTCGCTTACGTTATCGGGGATGCCGGCTGTAACATCGGCTCATGCTGAGGAAAGTACTGAAACCTACGTCTATGCCGACCTCAATGGTGATGAAAAACTCAATGTGTTCGATTTGATACTCATGAAAAAAGGGTATCAGAATCCTGACAGCCTGACGGAAATTCAGAGAGCAATCTGTGATGTCAGTGCAAACGGAGAATTTGACTTGGAAGATATTCGGCTTTTGCAGGATTATCTGCTTGCGAAGATTACCGGTTTTCCGTCAGGGCCGATTTATACAGTAACACATATTACACCTGAACTGAATGCTTATAACGGTCAGAAGATACTCACTTCCGGACGCTATGTCGAAAAACTCGACCGCGGAACGTATGCGGTGAATGCAGGCACTTCCGTCTTTATAAGCTGGCGTTTGCTGGCAAATGATGAGCCGGATATTGGATTCAATGTATACCGGACAACAGGCGGCGAGACAGTAAAGCTCAATTCCGAACCGCTGACGGGCGGCACAAATTATACAGATATTACTGCTGACCTCACAAAAGATAACACCTATTATGTTACAACTGTTTATAATAATGTCGAAACTCCTACAGATGGCAGTTTTACACTCAAAGCAGGGGCATCTGTCTTTACGAAGGGCAACAATGGTTCTGCACAAATCATTCCGATTAAAGAGGGCGGTACGATTCATTTCGTCTGGGTTGGCGATTTCAATCAGGACGGAGCGTATGATTTTCTTGTTGACCGCTGTACGGATGACCATCAGAAACTGGAAGCCTATCTGAATGATGGTACTTATCTCTGGACACTTGACCTCGGTGTGAACAGCGAGAATAAGAATAATATCTCCCCAGGAGCATCTACTATTGATGTGGGTATGTGGGACGGCGCAACAGTTTATGACATCGACATGGATGGTTCAGCAGAAGTGCTTGTTCGTATCGCAGACGGCGTGACATTCGGTAATGGCAAGACATTTTCCAACAGTTCCGGCGGAAACGGACAGGCGATTGCTGTCATTGATGGTATGACAGGCGCACTCGAAGCCTCAGTAAATCTGCCGCAGGATTATATGAGCGTAGGACCTATGGCCTGTATGATGGAAATCGGCTATCTTGATGGCGTGAATCCTGCACTTGTCTGCTGGATTAAGAACCGTAACGCTGATAAAAGCTTTAACAGCATGATGGTCGCTTATGGTTATGCAGGCGGTACGGAATTCAAACAGCTCTGGAAGTATGACGCTAAGAATATGGGCGGTGCAGAAGCGCATCAGTTCCGCGTTGAAGATGTGGATTATGACGGCAAAGATGAAGTCCTTCACATGGGCTATGCTCTGAATGGTGACGGAACACTGCGTTATCAGGTGAAAGACGTTATTCACGGCGACCGCTGGCATGTAACAGCATTTTCCAATGCGCAGAACGGTAAGGAAATGTGGGGTTATGGCGTACAGCAGAGAAATCCTTCTACCTTGCTTGAATATATCTATAATGCATCGACCGGCGAACTGCTCTGGACAAATTACGGCGGTGACGGAACGGTTGACATCGGACGCGGTGACATCGGTGATGTTGACCCGACTCATGAAGGATATGAAGTATGGTCATTTCAGGGCATGTACGATATGAATGGGAATAAAATCAGTGATACAAATGCTTATCCTTCTCTGAAACTTTACTGGGACGGCGATTTGCTTTCCGAATCTTATAACGACAGCAAGATTGAGAAATGACATTATGATACCCAGTCAGTCGAACGACTTGCGACAACGTGGAAGATTACCGGCTGTTCCAGCAGTGACCGCGGTGCTCCGATGTTCTATGGCGATATTCTGGGAGACTGGCGCGAAGAAGTTATCTGTACCGGTTCAGATTATGCAAGTCTGGTTATCGTTTCCACAACGATTCCGACTGATTATCGTCTGAATACCTTTGCACAAGACCCTGCATACCGGAACGACATGACTTCAAAGGGCTATGTACAGTCAAATATGCTGAGCTACTATCTCGGTTCGGAAATGGATATTCCGAGTCAGCCGAATGTCAGATATATCGGTGAAACAGCACTTGATGAAAATGCAGTTTATGCTATCCGGAACGTCAACAGCGGCCGCGTGATGGATGTTGCCAAATCCAGCCGTGAGGATGGCACAAATGTACAGCAGTATGGAACAGTACCGAGTAAAGCTAATAATACATGGAAAGTGAAATCGGCTGGTGATGGATATTATTATATCATTTCACAGCTGTCTACAGGTGAACACTGCTATCTGACAGTAGCAGATGGCGCGAATACCAATGGCGCAAATGTGGAAATATCAACTTTCACAGGGGGAGATGCGCAGAAGTTCAAACTGAAAGCTAATGCCGGCGGTTCAGTAATGCTCATGACAAAATGTTCAAAAGAAACGAAATGCGTTGAGGTCATCAATGCTGAAACCGGTGCAGGCGCAAATGTTCAGCAGTGGGTTCCTACGGGAAGTACCTGTCAGTGGTGGTCATTTGAAAAAATGGAATAATATCATCAGCATTGCTATATGTTTCAGAATGATGGAGAGTCTGTACTTCGGTACAGACTCTTTTTTAGTTTCTTGACTGGATATGTGAAATCCAGTTATCCAGAAATAACATTTGTTCCTTAGTGTGAAACCAATGCTCTCCGTTTTTCATGATGGTGAGTTCTGCTCCTGTCCGACTGACAAAATCGGTTATAATATCAGGTGAGGTAAGATTATCTTTTTCGCCGTATAAAATATATGTCGGTATCTGCCAGCAAATCGGATGTTCTCTTACATAACAAAGATACTCCCATGAAAGCGTTTCATTGAATTCCGTTTCGATTTGGCCTTTTAACCGAAGTTCTTCTTCGGAAATATTTGCCCACTGCATCATATTGCAGATTAGTTTTTCCATATCGACAACAGGCGATATGAAGAAAGCTTTTTCTATCGGCTTATCGGATAAAGCGTTTATGGTGAAAAAAGCTCCGATACTGTTTGCGATAACCGATACAGACTGATAATTTTGTATGACAGAATCAAAGAAAACAGGAAATTCTTTTCCTGCCTCCCACGGAGTCTGGGCTTTATAATCGAAACCGATGACAGCGCTGTCCGGAAAAACAGGCCGATAATGGTCAGCTTCTTCTGCATGGCCATTTTTTCCATGTATGTATATGACTGCATGTTTCATGATTTTCTCCTTTGGAACGGGAACAGTTATATTTATTCTAAATTAGTAAGCCGCTGTTTTGGCAAGTGGTGGCATGATAATCAGTTTTGTTTCAGAAGATTGACGGCATCCTGTACTGTTACGATATTCCGGAAATAGTCTCTTGTCATACGGCTGACGGCAGTGGTATAGAAACTATTTTCGGAAAAAAATCGTTTCGGAGTATCTTCGGCGATGATTCTCCCGTGAAAGAACATAGCACAGCGGTCAGCACATTCGGCGGCAAATTCGACATCATGGGTGACAGCGATAATCGTCATGCCTTTTTGTCTGAGTTTCCGGAGTACCTGTATGATTTTCTGTTTCGCGGCGGCATCAATGCCCTTTGTCGGCTCGTCCAAGAGCAGAATTTTCGGATGAGCGGCGAGCACTTTCGCGAGCGCGGCGAGCTGTTGTTCTCCGCCGGACAGGTCATAAGGATGACGTTCAAGAAGTTTTTCCGCATCAAACGGCAGAAAGGCGAGTTCTGTTCCGGCATCCTGAAATTCTTCGCGGACGGTATTTTTTAAGAATACTGTCTGGACATCCTGCGGCAGCATGGCGAGACAATTCTGATACAGTTCATTCCCCCGATAAGCTTTCAGCTTCTTTCCGAATACTTTGATATTTCCGCTGTAGATTTTCAGAAGATTCGCGGCTGTTTTCAGACAGGTAGATTTTCCGCTGCCGTTTTCTCCCAGAATGCAGAAAATTTCCTGTTCATAGACGGTCAGATTCACACCTTGCAGAATATCCGGTGAATGCCGTTCATATCGGAAATATACTTCCTGAAATTCCAGTGCAGGCACTCCGGAATGCTGATACAATATTTCCGGCAGAGTTCCGGCATGATTTTTATGATATTTCTGCATCAGTTCTCTGCCTTCGCGGACGGTCAGCGGACAGATGTCCTCACATTCCAGAGCCAGAAACAGACGGGAGGCCGCCGGCATCGCATACAGTAAATCCGGATGATTCCTGACAGAAAGAATCGCCTGCCGAGGCGGTGCAATCGTCAGGATTCTGCCGTTCTGCATTATCATGAGCCTGTCGCATAAGGGAATGGCTTCTTCAAGGCGGTGTTCCGTCAGGATGACGGTCAGACCTAAATCCTGATTCAGCTTTTTTATTACGGACAGGAATTCAGAAGCGGCTATCGGGTCGAGCTGGGCAGTAGGTTCATCCAGAATCAGGAGTTCCGGCTGCATTGTCATGACGGAGGCCAGATTCAGCAGTTGTTTCTGACCGCCCGAAAGTTCGGCAGTATTTCTGTCATACCACGCGCCGATGCCGAAATAACTTGCCATTTCCGCAACTCTCCGAGCAATCACATTCTGAGAAAGATGCAGATTTTCCAGTCCGAAGGCAAGTTCGTGCCAGACTTTATCGGTTACTATCTGCTGTTCCGGTTTCTGCATGACGTAGCCGATGGCAGAGGCGGATTCCGTTTCGGTAAGGGAATCGAGATTTTTCTGTTTCAGAAAGATTTCTCCGGATTTCCGGCCTGTCGGTGTCAGTTCGGGTTTGAGCATCTGGAGCAGGGTAGATTTTCCGCTGCCGGTTGCACCGCACAGCACGAGCAGTTCCCCCCTGTGAACGGAAAAAGAAATCTCATCGAGTGCCTTTTCCTGACAGAGCGGATAGGTAAAATTCAGATTTTTGACTGTAAGTATTTCCATCTTAAAGCTGCCTCCGCTTGCAGAACAGAAGGCAGTATCGCAAGGCCTGTATAAGCGGACAGGCCTGCAAAATACAGTCCGCGGTGTTCTGCGGTATGTATTTCCGGATAAAATGAAATTTCCAGCGCGTTCCGGCTGACGGACAGAATCGTGACGGCCGACAGAAGAAGGGTTATCAGAATCAGGATTCTGTCTTCTTTCCGGATGTGATGAATCGAGAAACTGGTTCTTCTGTTTGAGCCGAATCCTCTTGCCGTCATGGAATTGGCGGTGATGATTCCGTTTTCGAGTGCCCATGTGATGACGATGTTCAGCACACGGCCTTTTTCTTTTAAGCTGTCTATGCAGTTATCAC
>JAFUWP010000141.1 GCA_017483405.1 Oscillospiraceae bacterium
AACGGCTACGGCAACGGCGACTTCGGCTGCGTATCTTCTCTGGCTAATACTCTGATTTACTATGCTAAGGCTAAGGGCGTTGCTGCTGCTGACATTCAGGGCAAGACCTTTGATGTAGGCGGTGCATATCCGTCCAGCAGTGTTACCATCGAAGGCAACACAAATATCCCGTCTGGTGCAAAGGCTTACTCTACTGGTGATGCCGCTGTTCCGACAACAGCTCTGTACCTTGCACAGCAGCTCCTCGACCGTGAATGGACAGTTGGCCGTGATAATATCGGTCTGTCAAGACTTGACCACAACGGTTCTCTGGGACGTTTCTTCTCTCAGACTGTATGGATTCCTCAGAGCTACAATGGCAAAATGCCGAACGGCGACACACTGGCAAACGGTGCAACCTTCCTGAGCATCCGTTCTATGTATGAGAGTGCATCCAACTGTGTTGGTGCTAAGACTTCTGACGAAGCTCTTGCACTGGTTCAGGAACTCAAGGCCGCTTATGAAAAGGACGTTGCAGCAGGTGCTGACTGGTCCGGTAAGACAAGCGAACTGTCTGCCTCCAGTGCAGAAGGTGCAGCTGCTCTTGCTAAGTTCAAGAATGTTGCCGCTGTTGACCTGTACTATCACAGATTCTGGCACGCTGGTGACATCATGATGGCTCTGGGCGATATGGCTACTCTGTATCCTGACCTCGTTCCGACAACCAGCGAACCGGTATCTACTGATATTCTCTGGGGCGATGTTGACTGCTCCGGCGAAGTAGATATTCTGGACGTTATCACTCTCAACAAGGCTATTCTCGGCAAAGAAACTCTGTCTGCTCAAGGCGAAAAGAATGCTGACGTTGACCAGAGCGGCAAGCCGGATTCTACTGATGCTCTGAATATCATGAAGCTTATCGTTCAGATTTATACTCAGGCCGATATGCCTCTCAAGAAGTAATTCAGAAATACTGCATGAATAAACAGGACAGCTCCGGCTGTCCTGTTTTTTATTTCTGATTCAGATATTGTTCCAGTTCGTGAATATATAATTTTCCCAAATCGCTCAGGAGGATGTTTTTTCTTGTGATATAGCCGATTTCCATTGTGCTTTCATCATCCAGCGGAACGGCGGCGTACTCCGAACCGTTCAGGCTGTCGCAGATAATGCCCGAACAGAATGTGTAGCCGTTAAGCCCCTTCATGAGGTTCAGCATCGTGGAGCGGTCAGAGGCTTTAATCACGCGCGAATAATCATTCGTACTGAAAATTTCTTCTGCAAAGTAGAACGAGCTTTTATCACCCTGTTCAAAAGTCAGGCAGGGGAAACTGTGGAGTTCTTCGAGGGTGATTTTCTGATTTCCGGCGAGGGGATGACCTTTCCAGAGGTAGATATATACACCGCAGTTGATAAGATGATGAAATTCCAGATGATTCGCCTGAAAGAGTTTCTGCATAATCTGCCGGTTGAAATCGCTCAGATACAGAATGCCGATTTCGCTTTTCATGGTATTGACATCGGAGATGACTTCGGCGGTTTTGGTTTCGCGGATGGCGAATTCATAATCGTAGGTATCGAATTTCTTGACGAGATTGACGAAGGCTTTCACGGCGAAGGAATAATGCTGGGCAGAAACGCCGAATTTTTTCCGGACAGTACCGCCGGTATATTTTTCCTGTAGGGCTTCATACTGCTGATAAACTTGTCTTGCATAAGTCAGGAATTCCATGCCATCCGCGGTAAGGGAAACACCTTTTCCGCTCCGGTTGAAGATGGTGATGCCTGTTTCTTTTTCGAGTTCTTTAATGGCACTTGTCAGGGAAGGCTGGGCAATATAGAGGATTTCGGCGGCTTTGTTCATCGAGCCGGTTTCGGAAATCACGATTGCATAATGCAGCTGCTGTAATGTCATGACAACTCCTCCTTGATGTTATTCTAGTATCCAGATAGGCTTTATAGATGATATTATAGCATAAAATCAGGATTTTGTCAATCCTGATTTTCCGTTGGCTGTCCGTAAGGACGGATATAAGGAATCTGCTGATTCCCGTCATCATCCACTGCAAGATAGATTTCCCATTTGGTAAAGAGTTCCGGTGTGACATGTTCAGCAAGCGTGATTTCCAGAATGTGATAAAAGATATGAATGTCTCTGTCACGGAGCGTGAGGATTTCATCAGCAAGGGCTTCATCACATTCAGGCAGAAGAAGGAGCTGTTCTTTCACGGTCGTATTCAGATTGATGACAGGAATTTCTTCCGGAACGGTATCTTCCGGCGGTTCGGTGAAAGTTTCCGGAATCTCAGGAATTTCAGAGGTTTCCGGTATGGGTTCGGGTTCAGGTTCGGGGAGGGAGTATTCCGTTTCCAGATATACATAAGGCAGAATCAGATTATATTTATATTCGCCGATGCCCGATACTTCCAGTAATTGCACCCGATTCAGGAAACCACCGTGTTCTTCGCGATAGTTCAGGATATTCTGCGCCGTGACCTCTCCGATTTCCGGCAGAGCGGATAATTCTTCGAGTGTTGCCTGATTGAGTTCAATCGGGAACTGAATTTCTGTTGATTCGGGAAGGGGTTCTGTTTCCGTAACGTCAGGGAGTTCCGTCAGCGGTTCTGTCACGGAGGGTTCGGGAGATGTTTTCGTTTCCGGAACGGTTTCGGTGATTTCGGGAAGGGTGATTTCAGTATGGGATGCGGTGAAGATGCTTTCCGTTTCGGAGAAAGTTTCTGTTTCGGAAGTCTGATAATAATGTGCATAAGGCTGAATTTCTTCCAGAGTGCGTTCAGATTCATATTTCTGATGCAGACAGAATCCTGTCACCGCAGTACCGTACAGCAGAAAGAGGAGATATTTTCGAGATTTCATATCAGCGGTATTTGTAGATAGTAACACCCTCAAAGCCATCAAGAAGATTATTGATTTTCTGGAATGCCATCCCTGTTCCCTTAGCGACACAGTGCATGGTATCACGCGCCAGAACACAGTTGACATTCAGCGTCCGGTGAATGAGTTCGCGGAGTCCGCCGAGCAGAGCACCGCCGCCGGTCAGCAGAATGCCATTTTCATGAATATCTCCGACAAGTTCGGGAGGGGTTTCTTCGAGAACTTTCTTGATAGCCTCCATAATAGCGAAGATTTCATCTTCCACGGCATCGAACAGCTCCATTTCATTGATTTCGACCGTATCGGGGAGACCGCGGAGGATATTTCTTCCTTTGACGGGCATAGTAACTTCCGCGCTGGGGTCATAGAGGTTGATTAAAGTTTTCTTAACCTGTTCGGCAGTCTGTTCGCCGATGAGAAGTTTATAGCGATGCATCATATATTTCATGATAGCTTTATCAATCTGATTTCCCGCGCTCTTGACGGAATGGGAAGTGACGATACCGTTCATGGAGACAATAGCGACATCAGTCGTACCGCCTCCGATGTCCACAACCATGTGACCTTTCGCGCGTCCGATGTTGATGCCTGCGCCCAGCATAGCGGCGATAGGCTCATCAATCAGATAGGCTTTCCGGCAACCTGCGCTCATGACGGCATCGCCGACAGCGCGTTTTTCCAAATCGGTGATGAAAGCTGGCACACATATAATAATTCTGGGCTTGACGAGCTGATGACCGCAGACTTTCTGTAAAAATTCGCGAATCATGCACTGAGTCAGCAAATCATCCGAGATGACACCATCTGCCATCGGATGAACGACATCAATATAGGCCGGCACTTTGCCAATCATTTTATAGGCCTCTTTTCCGACAGCAAGAATTCTCTGCGTACATTTATTATAGGCAATCACGGACGGTTCGGAAAGGACAACACCTTTCCGGCCGTAGGTCATGACGAGATTGGCTGTTCCGAGGTCAATCCCAATATCCGGAATACTCATGAAATTTGTTCCTCCTCTTGTTCTTTTTTTCTGGGGGCAGTAGAAGAAGCCGCGGCGGCGGTCACGACAGAAGCACCTTTGGATTTCAGCAGTTCGGCACAGCGGTTCATGGTACTGCCGGTAGTCAGGACATCATCACATAACAGAATCCGCCTGCCTTCCAGAGAAATATCATAAATGCCGAAGCTTTCGACATTTTTGGCGCGTTCGGCGGCGGATTTCAGTGTATGCTGTTCCTTGCCGGATTTATTTTTATACAGAATATCTTCACGATAGGGAAGATGCAGTAATTCTGCGAGTTCTTTGGCAATCAGACCGGCCTGATTATAACCTCTCTGTTTTTGTTTGGAAACATGCATCGGCACGGGGATGACATAATCTGTTTTTTCAGATTCATAATAAGTTCCGTGCCGGAGACGTTCGGCGAGGATTCGCGCTGAAAAATAAGCGAAATTGGTATTTCTGGATTTTTTCAGGGCGAGTACGGCCGGAGCAGTTGCGCTGTCGTAGTGACAGGCAACAACGGCTTTATCATAAAAGCGTTTCTGATACTGACACATACAGTTGACTTTTCCGCACTGATGACAGTAATCATTCTGAGATACAAGTATTTTTTCGGCGCAGGATTCACAGACGGTTTCTTCCGGAAGAAGAAAGACACCGCATTTCGGGCATATATTCGGATAGAAGAAATTAAGAATCTTCCTGATGTTCCGATGCAAGTGAATCCAGCTCCTTTCTGAGCATATATTTCAGGCAGGAATAGCGGAAATTTTGGTGAACGCTTTCCACCATCTGCCGGACTTTCTGGGGTGTGCCGATGAGAATCAGTAATTTTCTGGCTCTGGTGACGGCGGTATAGAACAGATTACGATATGTCAGTTTTTCGAGCTTGCCGAGCAGGGGCATGATGACGACTTCAAATTCACTGCCCTGACTTTTATGCACCGTGATGGCATAAGCAAGGTCGAGTTGTTCCATCATGGTGAGGGGATAGACGGTTTTCCGGCCATCGAAGTCGATGACGGCTTCTCCCTGACGGCGGTTGACGGATAAGATAGTACCAATATCGCCGTTGAAGATGCCTTTTCCGTTTTCATCGTCTTTTATCCAAGTAATATCGTAATTATTTTTAGTCTGCATGACCTTGTCACCGGCGCGGAATTCATAAACGGAGGATTTGACCTGCGGTTTGTCGGCACTGGGCGGATTCAGTCTGGCCTGAAGTGCCTGATTCAGCTGAACTGTTCCGAGAATCCCGATTTTAGAAGGGCAGATAATCTGAATATCTTTTGTCGGGGAGTAGGAATAGGCTTTCGGAAGTCTCCGGCAGGTGAGGTCAATCAGCAAATCGGCGGCGGCTTGAAAATCAGGCCGGTGAAAGAAGAAGAAATCGTTATCTTTTCGGGATAAATCAGGCATCTGGCCGCTGACGATTCTGTGCGCGTTTGTGATGATACAGCTCTGCTGGGCCTGACGGAAGATTTCTTTCAGGGTGATGACAGTCATGCATCTGCTTTCAAGAAGATGCTGAAGCAGATTGCCTGCGCCGACAGAAGGGAGCTGGTCAGAATCGCCGACAAGAATCAGTTTGCAGTCAGTTCTCAGGGCGCGGAGCAGACTCGAAAATAACAGCACATCGACCATAGACATTTCATCAATGATGATGACATCACAGGACAGCGGATTTTCTTCGTTATGGATGAATTTTTGCAGTCCGGAGGCATCGAACTGTACTTCGAGCAGGCGATGAATGGTTTTCGCCTGATAGCCTGTCAAATCAGAAATGCGCTTGGCGGCACGACCAGTCGGGGCGGCGATGAGCACTTCATAATCCTGTTTCTGAAAACAGGAGATAATCGCGTTCAGAGTGGTAGTTTTGCCTGTTCCTGGGCCGCCTGTCAGAATCAGCATACCTTCGGTCATGGCGGAAAGAATCGCCTGTTTCTGTAAATCGGCATACTGAATACCGGAACTCTGTTCGATTTCGGCAAGCATAGCAGAAGTATCAGGCCTGTCCTGTTCCGGAGGGGTATACCGTTTCAGCAGGCCGATGCGTTCTGTAATGTACTGTTCTGCAAAGAAATATTCCGGCAGATAGACGAATTCCCGACCGTCTTTCTGATATTCTACGATTTCATCTTCCAGAATCGCGCGCTGATAACATTCATAAAATAAAGATTCATTGATTTCCAGAAAGCTGACAGCCGTTTTTGAGAGCCTGTCCAGCGGCAGGCAGGTATGACCGTCATTGAGGGCGTTATGCTGTAAGATATGTACAATGCCGGCGGAAATCCGGCAGTAGGCATCTTTCGGGATATGCAAATCATGAGCATAAGCTTCGACATTGCGGAAGTCCATTCCGACAGATTCCTGACAGAGCAGATACGGATTTTTCTCGACAGTATTCCGGCAGTTTGTACCCCACAGCCGGAAGGCTCTCATTGCATATCTGGACTTGATGCCATAACCGTCAAAATAGGAAATCACGCTTTTCAGCGCGAAGATATGTTTTGTTTCTTTTGTGATTTCTTCGCATTTGGCCGGCGAGATGTTCCGGATTTCTAATAATCGTTCCGGCTGATGTTCGATAATATCAAGCGTTTTGTCTCCGAACGCTTTCACGATTTTAGCAGCCAGAGATTTCCCGATGCCCCTGATTGCGCCGGAACTTAAATAGCGTTCAATATCGGCGGCAGTCGAAGGAAGTTTCCGTTCGCAGGATTCCGCCTGAAACTGCTGTCCGTAGCGCGGATGTGTTGTATATTGTCCCCATAAGGAAAGCACTTCGCCTTCATCTGCCTCGCCGAGTTCGCCGGTGACGGTAACGAGCTGACCATTGGCATTCAGGTCTAAAACGAGATAGCCATTGGATTCGTTCCGGAACAGAACATGCTCCACAGTGCCTTCAAGATGCTGATTTTCAGCCATATTTAAAATCCCCTTCCAGTTTTCATTTTCAGATATACACTTATATATTATACAGTATTTTGCGGAGAATTGCAACAGGTTTTACAAGATTTCTGAAATTTTCACTCTTGCATCGAGAATCTGCTTGGCCTGTGAAAGTGAAACTGGTGTAAAGAAATCATATTGTCTGCTGATTTCTTCGCAGAGATTCTGAATTTCTGGGTTATCATCCGGCCAGACGAGCAGGACAGTATACAGAATTTCGCTGTCCATCCATGCAATCTGCGCGCCGTAGAATTCCAGAAAGGATTTCACGGACGGCGAACACTCCGATACAGGCAGAACGGCAAAGGGCAGGAGTTGATTTTCATCTTCGGGCAGGGAGCTGACAAAGAAACAAAATACTGCCAGACTGCCGGCAATCAGGAACAGAAAGAGAATAACAGATACCAGCATCGGAAAACCTCCAATTTTTCAGCTTGATTTCTTTTTTATTTTATGCAGATAGTACAAAAATGTGAAAAATAAATTTTTTTTGTTTTCCCTATGGAAAAAAATCTGAAACTATGCTATAATGAAACTGTGCCGAATCCGCACAGAAAGAGGGAATCAAAATATGCTCCTGATGGATTGTCATACACATACAAAGATTTCGCCTGACAGTGATGCCGAACTTTCCGCAATGTGCCGGAAAGCACAGGAACTTGATTTGCAGGCCTATGCCGTGACTGACCATATCGAATTATGCCGGTACTATCCGCAGGGATATTATCAAACAGAACCGCGCAACGAAGAAGATTTTTTCGATTATGCCTCGCGATGGGAACAGTCCATGCATCAGAATCAGCTTGCCAAATCACTTCTGAATGATAAAATTAATTTTATCAGCGGTATCGAACTCGGCGAGCCGAATGCTGATTTCGGTCTTGCAGAAAGTCTGTATCGGGATAAGCGTCTTGATTTCGTGATTGCCTCTCTGCATGAACTTCCGGATAAGCTGGATTTTTATTTTCTGGATTATCAGCAGGAAGATACTGATGTGCTCTTAGAGGAATATTTTTCAATTCTGCTGGAAATCAGCCGGAAAGACTGTTTTGATGTGCTGGGTCATGTAACTTATCCGCTGAGATATATCGCCGGTGATGCCGGTATTGCAATCAATATCAGCAAGTACAGGGAGATGCTTGCAGAATGTTTCAAATCCGTGATAGCGAATCACAAGGGCATTGAACTGAATACATCAGGTTATCGGCAGAAGTACGGAAAGCCTTTTCCGGATGCGGATTTGCTGAAATTATATCGCGATTTAGGCGGAACGATACTCACACTCGGCTCGGATGCGCACAAGCCGGAAGACTTAGGGGGCGGAATCGCGCAGGGAACGGAACTTGCCAAATCATGCGGATTTGACAAAGTATGCTATTTCTTACGGCATGAGCCGTATTTTATTAATCTATAATACAGGAGGATTCTGATTATGAATGAATTACTGCATTTACTGAAAACCAATGCCAGACTCACTAACGCGCAGTTGGCGGATATGCTCGGCAAGACAGAACAGGAAATCGCGGACGAAATCCGCGCGCTCGAAGCGAAAGGCGTAATTCGCGGATATACTGCTATCATTAACGAAGAACTCGCCAAGAATACCGAAGTCGAAGCCTTAATCGAACTGAGAGTCACTCCTAAGCGTGACTGCGGATTCGATGATATTGCCAAAACTATCATGATGTATGATGAAGTCGAAACGGTTTCGCTCATGTCCGGTATGTATGATTTGGCACTGACCGTCAAGGGCGAAAGTCTCAAAGAAGTGGCGATGTTCGTATCTCAGAGACTTTCCGCGATGGAAGGCGTACTCGCAACGGCAACGCACTTCGTACTGAAACGCTATAAAGAAAAGGGCATTCTCATCGAAGAAGAAGATTATGACGAAAGAAGCATGATTTGTCCCTGAATTTCCTAAAGAAAAAATATAACGAAAGGAGCATGATTTGCTCGTGAATTATGAAAATATCCTGTCAGATGTTGTACAGCAGATGAAGCCATCCGGCATCCGGAGATTTTTTGATTTGGCCGCTACGATGGATGATGTTATCAGTTTAGGGGTTGGCGAACCGGATTTCTCAACTCCGTGGAGCATCCGGAAAGAAGCTATCGATGTTCTGGAAAAAAGAAAAATTGTATATACTGCCAATGCCGGACTCTCTCAGCTCCGTGCCGAAGTTGCCAATTATCTCGAAAAGAAAATTCATGTGAAGTATGATTCTGAACATGAAATCGTGATTACAGTCGGCGGTTCAGAAGCGATTGATATTGCTATCCGAGGGGTAGTCAACCGCGGTGATGAAGTCCTGATAGTAGAACCATGTTTTGTCTGCTACGCGCCGATTGTGCAGATGGCCGGCGGTGTGCCTGTTCCGATTGCGACAAAAGAAGAAAATAAATTCAAGCTCAAGGCAGAGGAACTTCGGGAGAAAATCACGGATAAGACAAAGCTTTTGGTTCTGCCGTTCCCGAACAATCCGACAGGGGCAATCATGACGCGTGAGGATTTGGAAGAAATCGCCGAAGTGCTCCGCGATACGAATATCATGGTATTATCTGACGAAATCTATTCCGAGATGACTTACGGCAGAAAGCACTGTTCCATCACGGAATTAGAGGGGATGCAGGAAAGAACAATTCTTGTCAACGGATTTTCCAAAGCATTCGCCATGACCGGATGGAGATTAGGCTATCTCTGCGCGCCTGAACCGGTAGCGAAACAGCTTGTCAAGATTCATCAGTATATCATTATGAGTTCGCCGACAGTCAGTCAGTATGCGGCCATTGTGGCACTGAAAGAATGTGAACACGATGTCGAACGCATGGTGAAGGAATACAACATCCGCCGGAGATATTTAGTAGAGGCATTCAACAGAATCGGGATGACATGCTTTTCACCGGAAGGGGCATTCTATGTATTTCCGAGCATTCAGTGTACAGGGATGTCGAGCGAGGAATTCTGCGAAACCCTTCTCGAAGAAGAAAGAGTCGCCGTTGTTCCTGGGAATGCGTTCGGCGAAAGCGGTGAAGGTTTTGTCCGCGTTTCGTATGCGTATTCTTTACGGCATCTGATGGAGGCTGTCAGCAGAATCACCAGATTTTTGGAAAAGCACGGAGGCATACATGAATAAGAAAATCAGTCTGCTCTGTGCGGCGAAAATCAATCTTTCTCTGGATGTCACCGGAAAGCGTCCGGATAATTATCACACACTGGACAGCATTTTTCAGACGGTTTCCGTATATGATAGATTAGAGATAACGCTCACGGACGGTGAAGGGATAATTCTGGAATGTGACAATCCGGCCGTTCCCTGCGATGAAAGCAATCTGGCTTACAGAGCGGCAGAAGCGTTTCTGAAACATGCCGGAATGCAGATGAAAATCAGTATCCGGCTGGAAAAGCAGATTCCATCCGGCGCAGGCATGGGCGGAGGAAGTGCCGATGCCGCCGGTGTGCTGTATGCGCTGAATCTTCTGACAAGAGAAAGATACTCCAATCCGGAACTGCGTGAAATCGGTGTCAGACTCGGTGCGGATGTGCCGTTTCTGTTGCTCGGCGGAACGGCAAGAGCGCAGGGCATCGGAGAAGTGCTGACTTCTCTGAAGCCTCTGCCGGAGATACCGCTTGTGATTCTGAAAGGAACGGAAGGCATTTCGACTCCGGCGGCATACAAGGCGATTGATGCGCTCGAACATCCGGTGCATCCCGATACAGATGCTATGCTGAAAGCTGTCGAATATCGGGATATAGATTTACTCTGCCGGAACTGCACAAATCTGTTTGAAGCCGTAACGGAATGTCAGGACGTTTCGAGAGCGGAAAAAGCCCTTCTGGAACACGGTGCGGAATGTGCTGTGATGACAGGGAGCGGCGCGGCAGTGTTCGGGATTTTCAAAAATCAGGAAACGGCACGTATCTGCGCGGAAAATCTGAAACAGGATTTTGCATTTGTGCAGGCATGTCACACGACAGAACAGGCCTTTCAGGTAATTTGACAGGAGGATAATATGTGAAAAAACATCGGATTGCGGCATGTCTCTGGAGCGGACTTCTGCTTTTTGCCGGATTGCAGGATATTTCTGTTCATGCGGAACTATCCGGTCTCCGGACAGGCCGGTTTGAAAGTTATGAACAGTTTGAACATTCTGCATCGTTCGGAATTCTCATGGCGGCGGATGAATCACTTTCAGCGGAAGTGACGGAAACGCTCCCGTCTTCGTTCGATTTGCGGTCAGAAGGATTAGTATCCAGTGTCAAGAATCAGAAAAATTACGGAATGTGCTGGACGTTTTCGGCGATGAATTCTCTGGAAAACAAGCTGATTTCGCGGAAACCGGAGATTGATTTGTCTGAATGGTATCTTGCATATTATGCCTACTCGCCGAAGTTCGGCTTTCCTCTCGCGCTCAATACGGATATGGATGATGTATTTCAGCAGGGCGGAAATTATTACATGATGCTCCCGATGCTGACAAGCTGGACAGGGCCGGTTTCGGAAGAAGTATTTCCGTTTGATAACAGAGAAGTTCTGAATCCGGAGGCGGAATGGGAGGAAGTAAAAGCAAAAACAGAATATCATGTTTCGGATACGGAATATTTTAATTATGATGTGACAGATGAGAATTTTCCGTCTCAGCTCGAAGCCGTCAAGCAGGCGGTATATCAGGGAAATGCGCTGTCGGTAAGTTATTATACAAAAAATCAGTATTATAATAATAAAAAATATACTTACTGCAATACGCCGGATGATAAAACAGGAGGAACATATCATGCTGTTTCGATTGTGGGATGGGATGATAATTTTTCAGCGGATAATTTTGTTCAGCCTCCGGAACAGGACGGCGCATGGCTGATAAAGAACAGCTGGGGCGCGGACTGGGGCGACTGCGGTTATTTCTGGATGTCTTATTATGACCCTACCATGCTGGAATTTTATTATCTGAATCTCGAACCGTTTGA
>JAFUWP010000142.1 GCA_017483405.1 Oscillospiraceae bacterium
ACCGTCAGTCGCCGGTTATCATCGCCGTGAAAGATAAGGCTCTCCGTGATAAGCTCTCCGCGATGAACGCGAATATCATGGGGAAAGAAGGGTTCGACCCGTTCTATAATGCCCCTGTTATCCTGATTGTTTTAGCTGACAAGAGCATTCCGACTTATATCTATGACGGTGCGCTTGTGATGCAGAATTTGATGCTTGCATCGGAAAGCTTAGGCATCGGAAGTATCTGGATTCACCGCGCAAAAGAAGAATTCAATTCCGAAGAAGGCAAGGCTATCCTGAAAGAACTCGGCATCGAGGGCGATTTTGAGGGCATTGGTCACTGCGCTATCGGATACAGAGCATCCGAACCAAATCCGGCATCCCCCAGAAAAGAAAATTATATCTATTATAAATAATAACAAACCGGAGCGTTTCTGCTCCGGTTTTTGGCTTATCTGCGCGAGAATATCTGCTTTTTGAGAAGAATCCAGTCATAGATATTAATTACACCATCCTGATTCATATCGGCGGATTCGGCCTGTTCCTGCGACAGTGAGGCCTGATTTATCAGATATTTATGAAGCAGAACGACATCTGTCAGATTAATATCATTATCATGATGAACATCCCCTTTGATATGCTTTTCGGGTTTGGTTTCCGGTTCAGTTTCGATGACATCTTCTGAAATGCAGTTCAGAACAAACTGCTGACTTTCCGAACGGAGTGCCTTTCCGTAAGTCGCCCATGAGCCTGCCCATGTACTGCCATCGAAAATATCGAGACAGGTTTTCTCATCGGTCATGAACAGATATGTCTGATTTTGATTTTTCGCAATCTGGAATTCCTGCGCGGAATCGCCCAGACGGACGGCATTTTTCCCGTCACTGGCATCGGAAACAATTGTCAGATACTGATTATTCACCGTCATGAGGGTATAACTTCCGGCCTGATTCACTAGATGCCATTGTACAGGGCTTTCCGACTGGATGATATTGCCGTTTTCATCATAAGAGAGATAATATCCGCTGTTCTGATTTTTGATTTCATACATGCCTGATGCAAGCGTTACGCTGTCGGCATCATCATAAACATACTGCTGAGGATAAATCCGGCTGTATACGTTCAGAGAATCCAGCGGATACCCCCAGAAATTGAATAATGCCTGATTATCATAACTCGAACCGCCTGCTTCGGAAACATCTTCGCCGTATTCGGATGCGTAGGAAGTCGCCCATCCCGAACCGTGTTTCGCCCAGCGTTCTTTCTGTTCCGTCCATGATGCGTTATAATCGCCAATCCAAGCAGGCTCCCAGTAGAATGCCCCGATACCCTTTGTTCCGACATTCGCAACCGCCTGAAAGACATCCGTAAAGCATTCTGCCTGACCATCTACAGAGATTTCATAACGGAATGTCGACCCTGATGAGGTACTCGAAATCACGTTCGCGAACTTATCGCCGTCTTCATCCGTATAGGGATAGGCGGTTTCCGCGACCATGACATATTTATCATAAGTATCGGCGATGTTTTTCAGGACAGAAGTCAGGTTATCGGTTGTGCCGTGCCAGTACGGATAATAGGAAGTAGCAAAGACATCATAATTGACTTCGCATTCGTTCAGGACTTTGGCATACCACGGATACAGCCCCGATGACGGGTCAGCAAAATGGAGCACTTTCAGGATACTGCTGTCGAAATCTTCCACGGCATTGCATCCGGCCTTCATCATCTTGCAGATAGTATACATATCATCTTCACCGCACATCACGCCGTTGGTTTCGTTGCCGACCTGCACCATGCCGATGTCTGCACCGGCATCGCGGATTTTCTGTAAGCTTTCGAGCGTATAGTAATAAATCGCCGAACCCTTTTCATCGGATGTATAATTCGCCCATGCTTTCGGGGTCCTCTGCTTTTCGGGGTCAGCCCAGAAATCGGAATAATGAAAATCGACAAGCAGTTTCATGCCGTACTGCGAAGCCCTCCGGCCGATTTCGCAGGCAGTATCGACATCATTGTGACCGCCTCCGTAGGAATTGCCGTTGTCATCGCTGGGCTGATTCCACACGCGTACGCGGATATAATTCACACCGTGGTCAGCGAGAATCCTGAAAATATCATCTTCTTCGTAATCCGTATCGTTATGGAACACAACTCCCGATTCTTCCAGCGCGATAATCGAAGAAATATCCGCACCGCGGATGGGTTCACCGCCGTTGATGCTCCTGTCGAAGTTCGCGAATGTCACGGTCTTGTCATAGACGGCTGATGCATTCTGCGGAATCTGCACGGCAGAAATCATCATCAGCAGGCAGGATAATATTGCAGTCAGTTTTTTCATGATAAAACACTCCACTTTATATAGTATATTTTCATTCAGTATAGCATAAAATAAATTTTCTGTCAAGAGATTTTGATAATTTTTTTGCTGAGTGTCGAAATAAATTTGTGAAAATTTTCCGTTTACAAATTGTCAGTTTTGTGCTAAAATGTTGAATGACTGCAAAAAGAAAGGATTCGTGAGCATCATCGTGAATCAGGAAGAAAAGATACATAAGAAATGGAAACTCACCACCGCCGGAAAAATCACGCTCGCCGTGGCAGGAGTGATTCTCGCCGGAAGTGTGATTTCCGCCATAACAGGCCGTTCCGATACCGCAGAAGAATCCGTGGAAACGCGCCCTTCTGAAACTGAAATCATCCGTGCAGAAATTCCGGATTTCTCGCAGGAATCCGAAACCGAACCGGAAACCATTCCCGAAGAAACCCAGCCGGAAACCGTTCCTGACCCGTTTACTCCGCAGTTTTCGGCCGATGCCGGATTCTATCCGGATGGCATCACGCTGGAATTATCCACGGGAACGGGCACGGCGATTTACTACACGACTGACGGAAGCACCCCCACGCCGGATTCTGCACTGTATACCGAACCCATCGTGATTCAGAGCCGTGAGGGCGAAGAAAATTACATCGCAAACCGCTGGGATACTTCCATTGAACCTGTCATCGTGAATGAACCTGTTGACAAGGCGACTGTCATCCGCGCGGTGGCGGAGGATGCCGAAGGCAATCTGAGCGAAATCATCACACATACGTATTTTATCGGCCTGAATCCACAGGATGATTATCACAATACGCGTGTTGTCTCGATTGCACTGGATGAATCTTCGTTATTTCACTACAGTACCGGCATCTACTGCAAGGGCGCAGTCTATGACAATTACGGCCGTTATGCCGAAGGGTATTTCATTCCGGCGAACTACACGCAGAAAGGCAGAAACTGGGAGCGTGAAGCCGGTGTCGAAATCTTCGATACGGATGGCAATTCCATCGCCTCGCAGGAAATGGGTATCCGCATCATGGGGGGCACATCGCGGAATTATGTGCAGAAATCTCTGAAACTCCTCGCCCGTGAGGAATACGGAAACAAAAAACTGAAATGCGCTCTCTTTCCGGATTTATACAAGCAATCCAATCCGGATGATGATATTAAAAAATTCAGGAGCATCGTGCTCCGCAACGGCGGTGATGACTATTACGGAACGAAATTCCGTGATGCTTTCATTCAGAAGCTAGTCTCCGGACGGGCGGTCAGCACGCAGAAATCAGAACCGGCTATCGGCTTTCTCAACGGCGAATTCTCCGGAGTCTATAATCTACAGGAAGATTATTCCAAGCATTATATCGAATCGCATTACGGCATCCCTGATGATGATGTCATCATGATAAAAACAGAAGAACTCGAAGAAGGTCTTGACGAGGATTATGCCCTCTTTGAAGAACTTTCCGATTTCGTAAATCATGCCGATTTATCCGATGATGCCGTCTATGCCGAATACTGTCAGAAAATGGATATACAAAGCCTGATGGATTATTTCGCTCTGGAACTCTGGATTGAAAATACTGACTGGATTGATACCGGCAATAACTATCGTTTATGGCGAAGCCGGAACATTACCAATCAGCCGTATCAGGATGGGAAATGGCGATGGGCGGTGTATGATACTGAATATTCTATGGGATGTGACCGTCAGGGCGCACCGGAAGGCAGTTATCGCCTTCTGAACGCGCTGATTGATAAGCGTTATGATACGGGTGTAAATTTCTTTGTTCAGCCGTTATTGCAGAACGAACAGTTCCGGAGACAGTTTGTCATCACGTTCATGGATTTATGCAACAGCTGTTTTGAAACAGAACATGCTGTCTCTGTTCTGGATGATATGTATCAGAATGATTACGCGCCGATTCTGAATCAGGGATTCCGCCGGACAGGCCCTGACTGGCGCATCGACTCCGATGAGAACATGACTGCCTATACCGAAAAATTAATCGGCTATGAGAAGACCTTCATCGAAGGCCGGACACAAGCCTGCATCGATATGCTGACGGATTGTCTCTCTCTGAGCGGTGAAACCGCTGAAATTACGATAACTATCGAACATCCGGAACTTGGCGCAGTACAGGTGAATTCCGTTCTGCCGGAGCGGGAGTCATCTTCATGGAAAGGCATTTATTTTACAGATTATCCGATAACCTTAACGGCGATTCCGGCCGATGGCAGTACCTTCGCCGGATGGAAGGGCGCAGGCCTCTCCCCTGCCGATGCGCAGAATCTGACGATTACCGTGCCTGTTACGCAGGCATTCCACGTGACGGCCTCTTTCTTTTGAAATTTGCATATTCACAAAAAAACCGCCATCAGGCGGTTTTTTTGTCGTGTTGTATGATTTCTGCTTTGGGTGAAAGCAGGGGGTCTTCAAACTCTTTCAGGGCTTCGCTGATTTTATCGCGCGATTTCAGAAACGCCGAAACGACAATCGGGTCGAAATGCGTTCCCTTTTCCTTCTGGATGATTTCGTAAGCTTCTTCAATCGTCATCGAACCTTTATAGCATCTCTGGGAAACGATGGCATCAAAGACATCGGCAACGGCCATGATTCGCGCACAAAGCGGAATGTTATGTTCCGCGATTCCCTGCGGATAGCCTTTGCCGTTCCACCATTCGTGATGTCCGTAGGCCATTTCTACCGCAATATCGAGATAACTGAAATTTCCGAGGGATTTTTCGGCATGAAGGAGTAATTTCCGGCCTTCGGTGGTATGGCTTTTCATGATTTCGTATTCTTCATCCGTGAGCTTGCCTTGTTTTTTGAGAATCGAATCGGGAACGTGAATTTTCCCGATGTCATGCAGAGGCGCGGCCACGACCATATCTTTGATATACTGTTCGTTCAGGATGCTCTGATACCAGCCTTCTTCGAGTAATTTTTCGGCGATAATCTGAACATAACGGGCAGTTCTGCGGATATGTCCGCCGGTGCTCTCATCGCGGTTTTCGACAATATCGGCGAGTGTGGCGATGACATTATGCTGCATTTCGAGCAAATCGCGTCTTGTGTGCGCGTTCTTGTTTCCGACCAGAATCAGGATGATGACAGTCAGCGTGACGGTGAAGCCAATCATGCTCATCATAAGGCTTTCAAACATGGCAATCTGCCGGAAATTGGTTTCATCGAGATTATAGTAAGAATATACCGCGCCGACAAAGCCATACATCAGGATGCCGATGACATAGAGCAGAATTCTTTCCCATGCCTGCAAACGGCGGTAATGCATTTCTTTCCGGAAGTTCTTCCGCCAGTCTCGGCCGTAGAAGACGAAATACAGCAGAAGCACCAGCAGAAGCAGATACAGCCCCATGGAGTAAAGTTCCCCTGCGCTTTCGCTCAGATGCAGGACTGTCACCGGAAGGGTTTCCATCGGCATGAGGATGCCGTAGCACATACCGGCGATGGGGATGAACTGAACGGATTTCAGAAGTTTCCGTTTCGGGTTTGGTTCGGTCATGTGGCAGTATATCAGCATACATACTGCAATCACGACAGAACCGGCGATTGTTCCTTCTGCCAGACAGAACAGCATTATCAGCACGTAGGAAACGGCGATAAACACAAACTGCGGATTGAAAATCTGTTCCGGCGAATTTTTTTTCATAGGCGGAATCAGAAAGATATATCGGGAAATCATCATCATGGTGATGAAATCCAAAGTTAATTTAGCACATTCATAAATGTGCGTCTGCATACACATCACACCCGTAATCATCATAATCAATTCTACTGACAGTTTTATTATAGCACAATATTTTCAGAATTGCAAGAGAAAATTTACAATTTATTCATAATACAAAAAATTCTGACAAGCTATTGCATTTTCTTGTAAAATATAGTATAATAA
>JAFUWP010000143.1 GCA_017483405.1 Oscillospiraceae bacterium
CCGCATGTGAACCTGTACCGGAAGCTGCGGTGTGATAACCTTCTGCGTGAGATGCCTCTGCGGATGCAAAAGACCACCGTCCCTCTGCGTGAGAATGAATACCAGATGCTGTTGTATGACTGCCTTCGGCATGGGAGTATCTGCCGGCGGCGATGTTATCAGAATAATCATTGAAGATTTCCGCGCCTTCGCCGGCAGTGAGCTCCTGACCATCAACCGTGTACTGTGTACCAGTGGTATTCAGGCCGACACCGGTTCTGGTTTTCTGCCATGCCGAGCCGTTCCAGAGCCAGAAGGCATTATCTTCAATAGAATAGTAAAGTTTTCTGTCAGCGGCAGTGAAACGAGCCGGAAGAAGGTCAGAGGACTGCACAATGTCATAGTTCCCGTCCGGCGAGCCGATTTCATTCCACTTAGTGTCATCAAATTCAATATCGGAGTTTTCGGAGATGCACCGGTAGAAACAGCTTGCATAAATACACAAATCGCCGTACTGGTAATGATTGCCGGATTCCCATGTATAGATGGGCGTGCCGTCATTGACCATCATGACAGTTTCACGTTCTTCGCCGGAAGTGCCCGTCCATCTGAACGTGACGATATTCACGCCGTCGCGGTGGACGATGGATTTAATCGTGCAGGGTGCGCCCTGTACTGCACCGAGGGCATCGGCGGTATCTTTTGTAAATTTTTTGGCGAGAGCCAGAGTGACCAAATCCATATCAGACCCACACCCCCTGACTGTTCAGGAATCTGACATCTTGTGTATCAAGGAGAATGCAGGCAGAACCGGCCGCCCAGCTGGGGTCAGGTTCGGGGAGGTCGGCGGCAGAATCGCAGTTGAGTTCAAGGAGTCTGACGGCGGAGACCTCCCCCCCGAGTGTTTTTTCCTGAAGGATTTTTTCGGACATGATAGTATAGGGCATAAAGAATCACTCCTTTTTGTCTTTGAGCTGTTGAAGGGTCTGAATCAGGAATTCCGGCAGAGGGATACCGAGCGCGGCGGCATTTTCCAGAATGCTGATGCCTTCATTTGCGAGATAAAAGCCGATGACCGCGCTCCGGCACAAGCTGGAATCGCCGCCGAAAATCTGGGTATCGAGGATATGGCCGACAGCGGCAATTGCGAGGATGATGCCTTTTTTGAGCAGGCCGATAAAGCCGGTTTTGCTGGAAATTTGTTTCTGCATGATACCGACGGCGATACCGGTGAGGTAATCCAGAATCATGAAGACAATCAGAGCGGCGAGAAGTCCGTCAAGACTGCCCCAGAGGAAACCGGCGAAGCCGCATATCATAGAAGACATGCATCGGATAAAATTCTGAATCGACATAAGATGTTCACTCATTTCATAGTTTCTTTTCGAGAGTCATGCAGCGGTTTCTTGCTTCGGTGAGAGCCTTGTCAGCGCGGCTTGCACGGAGCGCATCTGCCATAGCACGGGAGTCAGCACCGGCGCAGGAAAGCTGCCAGCCGCCGCGGAAGTTCCATGTTGCGGCGGTGATTTCGCTTTCATAGTAGCTGCCCTGATAGTGGATACCGATTTTCTGTCCTAAATGAAAACGCTGTTCGGTATGAGCGATGCAGGAAAATGGACGCAGTTCGGCAGTCTGGATGACATCGTCCTTATTTCCGGCATACCGGAATCTGTGATGAAAATAATACAGTCCCTCTACAATGGGGCTGAGGTCATCAAAATGATAGGATTCCGTGCCTCTGCACCAGACGGCGGCAAAACCGTCAAGAAACGGGTTGGCATCCGCCTGAATCCGGAACGGCGTAAGGCTTGAAAAATCAGTAATAGATGTGCTTGATGCACCGTTATAAAGTCCGTCTTCGATTTCAGACCGTGCACACACAACAATTGTCTGAAGCAGGTAGTCAGCAATTTCGCAGGAATCCTGTTGGATTTCGGATTCTTGAATTTCCGCTTTTCCGTATTCCGGCATACTGAACTGACCAAGCGTGAGCTTTCCGTCAGTATCGGCGAAGATGAAGCCTCCGGCAAGCGCGGCGAGATGGCGGAACAGGTCACGGGGGCAGTCGGTTAATCCCGAACCGAATTCCGTTGACAGCCAGAACGTAAGTTCACGGCTGCATGTCTGATAATAGCCGCCGAGGGCATAATGATTCGTATACATGCCGTTTACGGATTCATTATAGGCTTTCCATGTCAGGGCATTCTGTTCGCCTGTCATGCGTTCCAGAAGGGAACTGACAACACCGGTGAGAGCAGCGCACCAGCCGTTGATAGTACGGCCGAGCCCCTGAGACTCGAAATATTTTGCAACACTGTCATACACCTTTGTTCGCTGGTCGTCTTCATCAATATAGGTATCATTGAAAGAGGAAGAATCCAGCCAGCTGACAGCATCAAGGGCAGTTATCTGATAGATGTCGCCGGCGATTCTTTTCGCGTCAGTAATCCAGAAAGTTCCGATGAAAGTCCAGCCGGATTCTGAACCGTACATCGAAAACAAGCGGATTTTCGCACCGCGCAGGCGGAAAGAGTTTGTACCGGAAACAGCGCATTTCATAGTAAGCTGTGCGGCATAGACACCGCCGATGCTGAACTGATTGCCGGAGCAGGCTTGCCGTTTGACAGATGCGCTGATGACACTGCTGTCATTCAGGCTGATTTGTGCACCGTTCCGGAACGTGACTGTTCCGATAAGATATTCGTGAATTATCATGGATTCACCTCTTTCAGGACGTAGTGTCCGCCGGAAACGAGCAGTTTCATGGGAATTCTGAGATTGTAGACATCCGCGGCGGAAGAAATTTCCTGAATGCTGACAGAGGACTGTTCCGTGATGAATCCGGTGAACACATGTTCTTCATCAGCGGCAGTACCGCCGGCGCGCATTCCGGAAAAATATAATTTTCCGTAGCGGACAGCGGCGGCGACACGTTCAGCCTGTGTGCCGTTACATTCCAGAATCAGCGTAAAATCGGCAATGTCATTTTCTGCCGGATAGAATGTGACTGAGCCGTCCGCCATGACAAAGCTCCTGCCTGACGGGGTTCTGGAAACGCTGGCATCTTCAATCTGGATGAGGTCAGCGGCGGCGAGGGTAAGGCCGTTATTGGCATCATAATAGACATTTACTTTTCGCATGGTTTACCATCCTCCTGAAACAGCATTGTCATCAATGGCTGTTTTCCGGTTGAATTCAGCAATCTGACTGCCGTCGAGTTCGAGTATCTGGTTCTGATTGATTTC
>JAFUWP010000144.1 GCA_017483405.1 Oscillospiraceae bacterium
CGGACGGGAGCTTGTTTCCGCAGGCGCATGTATGATGAAAAATACCATACTTATTGGGAATCAGTTTCCGATGCATTTTTCCGCATTTAGGGCAGAGAAATGCCGGCACTACGAATCGTTCTTTATGTACAGGACAATCCGCAAAAATTTTATGCGCCCATAAATACAGCCGTTCCGTCAGATTGGCCGCTCCCGAAATCAGATAAATCACCAGCGAAACCAGCGACAGGAGCAGAAAATGCAAAGCAAATGCTACTCCTGCCATAGCGGAAGCAATTACCGTGATAAATACACTGGAACAGATAATGACTGAAAGACCGATGATTTTTTCAGCTATCAAATCACTGTCATCCAGCCTGTCTTTTCCGAATTCCAATGTATCTTTCAGGGTAACGCTGAAATTTTCCGAAACAGTATCTTTCAGAATTTGTACTGCCTGTTTCTGCCCGATACCGAAACAATAATTTTCAACAGCAGGTTCTTTCGATTTCGGGTCGAAGGCTACTCGTTTCAGATTGCCTGCCATCGCGGTGATATAATTCTTTACACAGAAAATCAAGCAGTATCCGACAGTGGCCACTCCGGCAAGAGGTGTCAGAACGATGACTTCCAATATAATCCCAAGAATATAAAAGAAAGCTTCTCCCAAAATATTGACCCCCTTTTCCTATCATTGAAGATGCAGAATTTATTTTTTCATCTTGCACCACGGGCATTCAGACAGATGCGAACCATACCAGTGTTTGGAATCCCGTCCGCAGGATTTCAGCGATTTATAGAAATTATCCAGTGCGTAATACCATTCCGCAGCAGACGGCCGCAGTGGCGGGTCAGAAAAATACTGATTGTCACCTTTCTGTCTTACAGGCTGTTTCAGTACGAAGGCGCGTTCAAACATTTCCTGAAGATAATCCGGCAGAATACTGTACGGCGGTGCATATTCCGGCGGAATATATCCTGCCCGTTTCAGCGGATTTTTAGAATATACATACCGGCCTTTAGCGATATTGGTATGTAATGACAAGTCTACAGAAGATACACTTTGGACTTTAGCCGCTGGATTGGCTACTGCAAACGGATGTGTTCCGTTCATCAGCAGACAGAAAATGTGTATTGCCAGTGCAAACAAATCCGATTCGCGGTTGAATGTCGGCTGAGGACAGTTATCTAACTGCGCGTTCTGCGACTTCATATAATCCACAAGTTCTTTCGGGAGATACTCCGAGCGGCCTACTAATGCCGGATATAATTCCGTAATTGTTCTGCCGTTTACATTGCGCGTGAACTGAAAATGAAACGAATCGGCATCCACAAGATAAACAGTCGCTTTGGAGATGCTGACCAGAATATTACGCGGATTGAAATCACCAACGACTACATGATGAAAATGATGCAGTACATTCACTGCGACACAGAGATTTCTGGCAATCAGGACTTTATCTTTCAATGAAAAATTGCTTTTGACGTTCTGACTGTGAGAATAGGCGCAGTCGAGGGTTTCATGACCGGTTACTTTCTGCATGATATATCCGCGGAAATTGTTGTTTGCATCAAACAGAGCGATTTCCGGCCATGTAATCTGCCGAGAGATGATTTTTTTGGCATCTGCGCCGAGGCTGTTATAATAATTCTCCATTTTGGTGATTTTGTCCGACAATCGGCGCACTTTTGCAACAGGGGTATTCGCATGGATGATTTTGGCAACCTGCCAGCCTCTGCCGTCAATATCGTAAATATCTCCTTCTCCGCCGGTGGCGAGTTTGGATTCTGTACGTACATTGTACCAGTTTCCGCGAGAATCTTTAAAACTTTCCAAAATTTTTCCTCCTGTATATCTGA
>JAFUWP010000145.1 GCA_017483405.1 Oscillospiraceae bacterium
ACCGAACAAAGAATTCTGAACCGTATCGGAAAATTAATCGGCTGTGCCCTGATTTGTTACCTTGTTGCTGAAAATATTCTGGATAAAGCCGCTGTCATGCTGATGCATCTTCTGCATCTGCATATAGAACTTGTATTTTTCGGTGAAAGCCGTCTGTATGGTGATGAACGTCTTGTCTTCTGGCTGACGTTCGGGATTCAGTTTATCAAATATCTGATTCCGGCCGTGCTTTTGCAGTTCGTACTCCGGATGCCCGTACAGGTCAGCCTGCCGATGAAAATTCATAAACCGGCACGGCTTGTCTTAGGCATCGGCATGATGATGCTGTTAAGCATCGGAATGGGGACACTTCAGACACCCCTTTCCGCAGATATGGAAAAATACAGGATTATCTCCTCAACAGGCCATTCCGAAAGCGGCAGAGTGATTCTTTATCTGTTAATGACTATTCTTGTCCTCCCCATGATAACAGAACTTTTTCTTCACGGATGCATGTTTCAGGCACTGCGGCAGTTCGGAGATGATTTTGCTGTCATTTCCACATCCATACTCGCGGCCGCGCTGACACATAACCTTCCGGATGCGTTCCGTATCGGACTGGTGCATCTGCTGATTTCCTGTTATCTGATTTATACGGGAAGTTTCTGTTCAGCGGCCATTCTGCGGATGATTCATGAAATCTACATGTTCGCATTCTTTTATATAGAATCCTCCAACAGTGCGCCGTCCGTGCAGTGGTGGATTATGATGCTGATTCCCTGCGTTATCTGCACCTGCGCCAGCATTTATCTGTTTCTGAAACGGAACAAAACCAAAGACAAGCTGTCACTCAATACGACTTATCTGAATCTTCGTGAAAAAATCGAAGCCTTTTTCACTGCTATGCCGATGACGGCTTTCTTGATATGCAGTGTTCTTCTACTGGTTATCACGTCTATGCTTTCTTAGGAGAATCTCAATAATGAACAATACACCGGAATTTTACATGCAGTATGCGCTCAAACTCGCAGAACAGGCTTTCTCAATCGGCGAAGTGCCTGTCGGTGCGGTTATCGTCCGCCGAAGTACCGGAGAAATTGTCGGAGAAGGCTATAATCAGAGAGAAATCCGCAGACATGCGCTCTCACATGCCGAGCTGCTTGCTATAGATTCCGCCTGCCGCTATCTGGGAGGATGGCGGCTTCCTGATTGCGCCATGTATGTCACACTCGAACCCTGTCTCATGTGTGCCGGCGCGATTCTACAGGCGCGAATCGAAGAAGTATGGTTCGGTGCTTATGATGTCAAAAATGGTGCGGTTTCCTCTCTGATACAGGCTTTTGCGCTCCCGAATCAGTATCGCACTATCGCACAGGGCGGAATTCTTCAGGAGGATTGCAGTGCATTGTTATCCTCATTTTTCCGCGAACTGCGTATCAAAAAGCAGACATCTCCGAAAAAATAAAAATCATATACAGAAACTTTCTCTTTTTTAGATAAAATTCACAAAATTTGCAAAAGCATGTCGGAATACTGGACTTTTCCGCGTTTTTATGCTATAATGATAGTATCAGAAACCGGTATATCTGCTCAGAAATGGCAGGAGAACCAGAAAGGTCATATCCGAGCATTTATCCGAAGTCCCAATGTATGAAAATTTGGGCTTTTTTATCTGATTGTCAACAGACAAAAATTAACAATAATGCTCATTCGTGAGCTATCTATTCATGATATTATCAAATAAAAGGGAAAGGCATGGTACAGCAGATGAGCACAGAGGAAACAGCAGACCGGCAGAAAAAAACAGCATCAAAACCGAAAAAGCTGACCGCTAAGAAAAAAGTTTCTCTGCCGGAGGGAACTCCTGAAAATAAAGAAACTGCTCACAAAAAAAAGAAAGTTTCTCCGGAGACGGAAACTCCTAAGAAAAAGAAAAAAGTCTCTCCGGATGCAGAACCCC
>JAFUWP010000146.1 GCA_017483405.1 Oscillospiraceae bacterium
GGATAATAACACACAGGTCGGCGCGTGTATCGTCAATGCCGATAACAAAATTGTCTCTGTCGGCTATAACGGGATGCCGACCGGATGCAATGATGACGATATGCCGTGGGAACGCGAAGGCGATTTCCTGAATACAAAATATCCGTTTGTCTGCCATGCCGAATTGAACGCTATCCTGAACAGCGCGTCCGTCAGTCTCAAAGGCTGTACCTTATATGTCACGCTGTTCCCGTGCAATGAATGCGCGAAAGCTATCATTCAGTCAGGCATTAAGAAAGTCATCTATGCGGAAAACAAGTACGCCGATTCTGATGCCACAAAAGCATCTGAAATGATGTTCCGCATGACGGGTGTCGAACTCGAACAGTATCAGCATACCGGACAGGAAATTTCCCTGCATCTATGACGCTCAAAAAACGGCGGAAACTGCACAGGAAACAGCTCCGCAAAAAACAGAAAGAGATTCTACTCCGGAAAATATCCGCGCTGGAAACAGAACGGAAAAAAGCACGAAGAAAGCAAATCACAGACCCTCTATTTCTGATAATTATCGGAATGATAATGCTGGCAGAACCTGTTTCGGAGCTTGTACAGCTTATTTTAATTATTATTAAAATCATAAGGAGATAGCTATGGCTTGGAGATATTTTCTGGAATCGGTAGGAAATCTGCTTGTATTCTTTCTGTTTTGGCTGGGGATAATAGCTGTTTTCCATCGTCTGAATACCGGCCTATGGAACTGGAAACTTGCATTAAGGCGGGCATGGTATCCCGTGCTGATTTTGTCTTTTATCGGTTCAGCATATATCATCTTCATGACAGTGACCGGACAGGCAGATATAAATGATTATTTTACAATATGTCCGCTGGCGTTCTGCCTGATTGCCGAACCGTTCCGCAGGCCTGCGCCACCGTCAGCCGGAGAATTCAGACGGGAAGACCCTGCACAGCTCAAAAGTCAGACGGAAAAAAGCGATTTCAGTTTTGTAGTTCTGCACGGTGACAGGGAGGAGAGAACCGAAAAGAGAATCATGCTTGTCTGCAAAGCACTGTCATTGATTGTGCTGGGGATGATTCTCATGACTATGATTGATTATACTATTTCAGAATAACAAAGAAAGGACTATCAGGATTTATGCGAATCAGATGCAAACCGTGGGCACGGCCGGAACTCGAAGCAAGCAGTTTCTTCATCGCCGACCCGAAAAATCATAAAAATCACTGGAATGAAGTATTCCGGAATCAGAAACCGATTTATCTCGAATTAGGATGCGGAAAAGGCGGTTTCGCAAGTCAGGCCGTTCTGCACTGGCGCGATGTGAATTTCATCGCTGTTGACATCAAGAATGAAATGCTCGTCCTCGCCAAGCGCAAAGTCGAACAGGCACTGCAATCTGAAAATCTGACGGATGAACAGGTCAGAGTCATGATTCTGAATATCATGCAGATTTCGGAAGTCTTCGGCGAACAGGATAATATTCAAAGAATTTTTATCAATTTCTGCAATCCGTGGAACAAGCCGAAACATAAAAAACGCCGTCTGACACATACCCGTCAGCTGGTGCAGTATAAAGAATTCTTAAAGGGCGAAATCTGGTTCAAAACCGATGATGACCAGCTTTTTGAAGAAAGTCTTGCCTATTTTGAAGAAACCGGATTTAAAATCAGCTATATCACAAGAGATTTGCACCGCTCCGGATTTGCCGAAAATCTCGAAACCGAACACGAACGCATGTTCACCGAAGAAGGCAAGAATATCAAGTTTCTGATTGCAGTACAGGAGGAAAATGCCAATGCCGAATGAAATCATCATTGACAGTGCGCAGGTCAGCGCAGGGGAATGTTTCAGAGGTCTGGGATGTGTGACCGGAAACGGGTCTTCCAGACTTCTGATAGATTATAAACGAAATCATCCGGAAGTTTATCAGGAAATTATGAAGTTATTATTTCAGCCTGATTATGGTGCAAGTCTGATACATATCAAAATCGAGATGGGCGCGGATGTGAATTCTTCCTCCGGAACTGAACCTTGTGTAAAGCGTTATCCGGAAGAAAAGGCCGATGTTACCAGAGGTGCAGGCTTTCAGTTTGCCGCGGATGCCAAGAAAATCAATCCGGAAATCACGCTGGATTTGCTCCGCTGGGGAGAGCCGCACTGGGTGACGGCGGCATTCCGAGAGAGCCGGAAAGCCGGTTTCGATGCGCGTTACCGATGGTATTATGAAACGCTGAAATCTGCGTATGAGATATATCATATCAAGTTTGATTTCATCAGTCCGGATGCCAATGAAACCGATACCCCCGAAGCGGACTGGCTGATTTATTTTGCCGAACGGCTCAAATCCGAACGCCGTGCGCCATACGATTTTTCTAAAATTAAGATAGTCGCCTCCGATGAAGTCGGCACAAGAAACATCGCGGCCATGATGCGCGAAAATGAACAGCTCCGCAACGCGGTGGATGTGATTGGTCTGCATTACACATCGCAGGGCGATGAAAATACAAAATATCTGCATGAATTCTATGAAAAAGAAATCTGGTACAGTGAAGGGATTGCCCCCTGCAACGTGCCGGAATTCTCCAGACGCGCGGACGGGACAGGTATCACCGGTTCAAACGGCGCGATTAATACTGCCGTCCGGATTATCAATGCTTATGCTAACGGCCGGATGAATCTGTATGAATTTCAGCCGCCGGTATCGGGATATTATGACGGGTCGTGTTATTCTCCGAAACAGCTCATCACGGCGCGGACACCGTGGTCAGGGCATTATACTGTTGATGCCGGATTATGGATTTCCGCACATTTCATGAGATTTGCGGCATCGGACTGGCATTATCTGCCCTCGGCATGTTTCGGGGATGGTGAGGAAAATCAGACTATCTGGAATACAACCAGCAATTACATGACGCTGATGTCTCCGGATAAGACACATTTCACCATGCATTTTGCGAACGATACCGCAGAATCACGCACGTATCTGGTGAAAATCACGAACATGGCCGAATTCCCGAAGAAAGTTTCGCTGTTACAGACTGCCGGAAGTCCTGCGCCTGAACCTGTTGATAAAAACTGGTTCAGAATCGTGAAGGAAACACCCGTGCATCTTTCTGAGAATGATGCTTCATTTCAGGTGACTGTCAAGCCGTTTTCGCTCCTGACGGTCACGACTCTGCAAACGGATGACATCATCGGAACGGAACAGCTCAAGCCGATTCCCGAAAACAGAAGACTTTCTCTGCCGTTCGTTCTGCCGATGCACTCCGAAGAAGAAAGAAACGGCTATATGCCGTTATATACAACTGACCAAGGGGGCGCGTTCGAGCTTGTCCGCGCCGAGAATGATATTATCTATCTGCAACAGAAAATCACAAAGGATATTCTCCCGACAAACTGGAGATTCAGAGGCACTCCCGAACCGATTACCTGTTTCGGAGATGATACTTGGACGAATTATCAGGCGAGTGCAGTCGCTTATTTCGCCTCTCTGGATGAGGAAAATTATGTCGGTGTAGGACTGCATTACAATTCCGCAGTGACAAATCCGGAAAGTTCCGCCTGCGGATTCCAGCTCCGTCTGTATGCCACCGGAAAATGGCAGCTGCGCTACATGGATGAACTTCTGCACGAAGGCAAGGCGCAGGATTATATTTATGACATCGGGCATAAAATCAGCATCGCTTCGATGGGAATTCTGATATTCTGTTTCATAGACGGGCATTCGGTTTATGAAACGAAATTCGATGACCGGCCGTTAGTGCGTTCGGGAAGGATGAGCCTTTGCAGTGCGTATTATCAGAACCGTTTTCGGGACATCAAGGCCGAAAAGCTGAATTTCCCGATTGCACCGTATGTGTATCGGCAGGATTGTCTGTCATCTTATGTGAAATATCTCCGGAATGAGGAAAGCGAATGGAATCTGCTGGGCATGACGGGGTATCAGTTCTATCACAGAACATGCGCTGTCGGAAAGGAAAATTCCGAACTGAAAATCAGATTCTACGGGAACAGCATTTCTCTGCTGGGACGGGTGAAATCCGCAGGCATGGCCTTCTGGATTGATAAGAAATTATATACAGAAGAGTATA
>JAFUWP010000147.1 GCA_017483405.1 Oscillospiraceae bacterium
CGCGCTGAATGAAAAATATTTCGGCGGTGAAGTCGTTCTCGATAAAGAAATCGCAATGGAATGGATGAGAGTACCGCATTTCTATTATAATTTCTATGTGTATAAGTATGCCATCGGCCTGACAGCGGCGAGCCATATCGTCAAGCGAATCCGGAATCATGAAGCCGGCGCACTCGAAGATTATTTCGCATTCCTGAAACTCTTCACAAAGAAAAATCCGATTGATTCTCTTAAAGTCGCCGGTGTGGATATGACAAAAACAGATGCCTTCGACAGTGCTGTCGAAATGTTCAGTCAGATTCTTGATGAGTTTGAAACCCTCTATGATGGAAAATAATCACAAAACCGCCGGAATTTTCCGGCGGTTTATTTTAATCATCGAAGAAGAAATGTTCGGCGAATGCATCCATCCCGTAGGCAGACATCAGCTGTTTGATGCCGTTTTTGAGTTCTTCCGGACTGGAATCACGTTCCGAAAGATAATTTTCATCTTTATCGCTCAGATAAGAATAAAATATCAGCCCTGACAGCAGATTATTCAGAGTCGGATTTTGTTTGATTTCTGTCAGAAGTTTCTGCTGGGTTTCCTGAATACTTCCGGAATCGGATTTTCTCAGAAGTGTTTCTGTATATTCTCTTGTTTCGGGATTTTCAATCAGATATGGAGAAAAATTCTCTGTCTCGATGTGAAATATCAGTTTCATTGCCATTCTTACAGCATCTTTGATAAGTCTCATAATATAATCCTGTTCAAACATAAAAAATTCCCCTCTCTGAATTTATTTTTGATTATTATAGCACAGATTCAGAAGCTTGTCAAGCATGTTCTTCCGGAAATACGCATAGACTGAATCAGAATCTATCCGAAAGGATTTGAATGCATGAAACGAAATATTCTGAAAGATACCGTTCTGCTGACAGTCATTCAGATGCTCCTTGACGGACTTAGCCTTCTGCTGAATGCGTTCATGACAAGGCATCTCGGCACGGAATCTATGGGCGTTCTGACACTGACAGGCTCATTTTTCCGATTGGCATCGATGATTGCCGGCGGAAATGTATTTCTGTGCGCAAGCCGTTTTATTTCTGAAGAACTTGGAAAAGAAATCCGGAATCCGAAGAAAGTGCTGTTCTATTGTCTGGCGGTCAGTCTGGGACTGAGCCTGTTCGTCAGCCTGATGATTATCCTGTTTGCGCCGTGGTGCGGAATCCATTTTCTGAAACGCTCCGATTTGACAAACCCCGTCCGGATGATGGCAATTTCTCTGCCGTTAGTGACAATTACCGCCTGTCTGAAAGGCTATTGCAATGCCTGCTGTAAAACAGGAATCTGCGCATCAGCGGATGCTGTCGATTTTTTGATGCATACCCTTCTGACGGCCGGAGCTGTCTGGTTCATGCATCCGGAAACGTATGCAGGGATATGCTATATGACGGCATACTGTACCATCGGGAGCGAATTGATAACGCTGATATTTCTGTTATGCTGTCTGCCGAAATGCCGGACGGATGCTACCGGAACGGCTTCGATTTCGCTCAGGAAATATATCATGCTTGCGATTCCGGTGATGGCCGGTTCAGCACTGACTTCTTTTCTGAGTTCGGCGAATGATGCGCTTGTTCCGGTTACGCTGAAACAATCCGGAAATTCCAGCGCGGAAGCACTAAGTCAGTTCGGCATTTTTGAGGCGATTGTGATTCCGGTATTGTTTTTCCCTTCTACGGTGCTGGTATC
>JAFUWP010000148.1 GCA_017483405.1 Oscillospiraceae bacterium
AGCTTGAGTTCTCCCCTGCCGACAAACGGCAGGTCTTCGAGTTCCAGAATATCTTCATCCGATACCAGAACAGAGGGCTTTGTACAGACTTTATGATTCAATAATACTCTGCCTTCGGTGATTAATAATTTCGCGCGGGAACGGCTTTGACAGAGATGCCGTTCCGTCAGTGCGATGTCAATCCTTGTTTCCATAAGCATAGATATACCGACAGACGGCATGTGCGGAAAGTTCTGATTTTTCGAGAAGTGCCGGAACAGATGCCTGTTTCAGGAAACAATCTGCCGAAACTCTGACATAGCGTCCGCTGAATCCGTACTGCGCCAGAAGTGACCCGAAAATTGTGGAAATTCCGCCGTAGCCACTGCTTTCTTCAAAGAACATGACGATTCTGTATTTCAGAGCTTTTTCAACAAGTTCCTCCATGACGGGAAAGATTCTTGTCAGTTTGAGCAGACTCGTGTGATAGCCGATTTTCTCACAGGTACAGTGGGCTTCCCATAAAGCCTGATAGACTCTGCCATAAGAAATCAGGAGCATATCTGCACCGGATTCTGTGAAAGTATAATCTGTATTGAGATGTTCTTTCGGGAAAGTCATTTCCTTGTCATTTCCTCTGGGATAGCGGACAGCAGTCAGTCCGGTTTCTTCCTGAATGGCTCTGCGGAGACACCGCCGGAGTTCTTCGTAACATGCCGGAGAATAAATCACTGCCCCTGGGATGGAAGTCAGCATCGGGACATCAAAAGTCCCCTGATGGGTTTCGCCGTCTTCGCCGACAATGCCGGCTCTGTCGATACCGAGCACGACATGCAGATTTCCGATAGCTACATCATGCAGAAGCTGGTCATAAGCTCTCTGCAAGAATGTCGAATATACTGCGAATACCGGAATCATTCCGGCGGATGCCAGTCCGGCCGAGAAGGTAACAGCATGTTGTTCCGCAATGCCGACATCATAGAATCTTTCCGGAAATTCTTCCTGAAAATACTGTAAGCCTGTGCCGAAAGTCATCGCGGCGGTGACAGCGCAGATTCTCTTATTTTGTTTTGCGAGTTCGGCGAGTTCTTTTCCGAAGATGTCAGAATAGCATCCATGTCCGGAAACTTCGGGATTTCCGGTCATAATATCGAATTTAGGAACGCCGTGGAACAGACTGGGATTTTTTTCAGCTGGGAGATAGCCTCTGCCCTTAATCGTCTTGACATGAATAAAGACAGGCGCATCATAGCGTTTTGCTGTCCGGAGCACTTCTTCGAGTTCCTGCATATTATGGCCGTCAACAGGGCCGAGATAGACAAATCCGAACTGCTCGAACATGGTCGCCTGCTGGAACATCACGCGCTTGAAGCTGTCTTTTGTTTTCTTGAGTACTTTTACGGCATGAGTGCCGGCCGGCGCGTTCATGAGATTTTTTTCGAGCTGTTGTTTTTTCCGGACATAGCTTTCGCTCTCTCTGATAGAACGCAGATAGCCGGAAACTGCACCGACATTTCCGGAAATAGACATATTATTATCATTCAGAATC
>JAFUWP010000149.1 GCA_017483405.1 Oscillospiraceae bacterium
AGGCAAGACTGGGGTCAGTTTCGGTTTCACCGGGGCGGTATGCACCGCATTTGAGTTCGAGATGGACTTCGCCCTGACAGCATTTGATTTCATGGGAAAGTTTCTCGATTTTGTCTTCGCATCCCTCGAAAGATGTCAGCACGACAAAATGGTCATCGGAATATCTCGAAACCAAAGACCCCTGAAAGGTATCTTCTATTGCATGGGCGATTTTGATTAATAATTCATTTCCCTCATGAAAGCCGTATTTTTCGTTATAGGACTTGAAATTTTCAATATCGAAAAACAGGAAGATAATATTATTCTTGTCAGTTGTGACGTAACTGAGGAGTTTTTCGGATTCGCTCCGGAAATATACCATGTTATGGATGCCGGTCAGTTCATCTTCGACAGAAATCCGGCTGAGATGTTCGTTCAGATTGCCTAAATGCGTGTTGAGCTGTTCCAGATGTTCATCTTTTTTGCCCTGCTGAATCGTTCTGTTATAGTTCGCAAAACTGAATAACAATGTTGACAGATACATCGTGAACAGATTAATCTGTGTTGCGAGCGTTGTGCCGATTTCCGTACTGTTCGGGGGCGGAATCGCGTTAATCCGGAAGTAGAAAAGCAGATATGTAATGGATAATATCAGGAACGAAACCAGAGGCCTCCATATCAGCAGGCAGACGACAAATAATTCCATCGTCAGGAATGTGAGAATCTGTTCGCCTTTTGCGTAGTCGTTATACGAAATCGTATGGCCGAAATACAGGCAGATAAATGAAAACACCCATTTGATGAGTGTCCCGACTGTCGGGCTGTCCTTTTTGCCTTTCAGAAAGCGCATGGCAAAAATCAGCATACAGCTCGCAGACCCCAGCAGAATCAGATAATTCAGATAATACTTCTGAAAATAGTAGGCAAACGGTTTTGCCGTGCCTGCCGGAAGTTCCAGAATCGTCCTTGTCATGCGGATTATCATCCAGATTTCCAGTACTATCACAATGGCTGACATGTAGATGCTTGCGCGCATGTTCACCCCGTAGAAATAATTCTGCACGTAGGGGGATTTCTTATCAATGCCGAGCCATTTTTTTATTTTTTCCTTCATGAGCTCACTCCTTTCGGAATATAATTCTGTATTCTTTTATTATAACAGATTTTTCAGTAAAAGTCAAACCGGAACACACTGGCAAATGTTCCTAAAATATGAGTTAAATTTTGTTGATTCTGCCTATTGCGTATAGCTATAATTCTATGGTAAAATGTTCAAAAAGACGAAAATGCATAAACGGAGGTAATTATAGTATGATACATCAGCCTGCAACACCGAAATATCCGCATATACTCCACGGGGGGGACTACAATCCGGAGCAGTGGAAAGACTATCCGGAAATTCTGGAACAGGATATTATCCTGATGAAAAAAGCAAATATCAACTGCGTCAGTCTGGGGATTTTCTCATGGGCGCAGATTGAACCCGAAGAAAATCAGTTCGATTTCGATTTTCTGGATAAGATGATAAATACACTCTATGAAAATCAGATATATACGATTCTGGCGACACCATCCGGCGCGCGTCCGCACTGGCTTGCCGAAAAATATCCCGATGTGCTCCGTACTGATGATACCGGCCGGAAAGCACTGTTCGGCCAGAGAGAGAATCACTGTCCGACATCGCCGGCCTATCGAGAGCGTGTCAGAATTATAGATACCAAGCTTGCCGAACATTATGCCAGCCATCCGGCCGTGATTCTGTGGCATATCTCGAACGAATTCAACGGAGAATGTCACTGTGAACTCTGTCAGAATGCCTTCCGGCAATGGCTGAAAGAAAAATATCACACGCTGGATAATC
>JAFUWP010000150.1 GCA_017483405.1 Oscillospiraceae bacterium
GGCAGAGACATCGCCAGCGACATCAATCAGGCGGCGGATGATGCCGTTGCCGGAACAGAAATTCTCAACGGCACTGATGAACATGATAACTATCGTGTCGGAAGTGACGGCAGGACAGATAATCAGACAACAACCAGATAAAAAAGCAGTCTGCATAGCATCAGGAATGCTGTGCAGACTGTTCTGTTTCGGGACGAAGAAGATATTTTTTCAGTTTCGGCATCAGCAGGGAGATGCCTTTCCAGAACAATTCGAGCAGAATCGAACTGCCAAGAGAAAATGCGGTCAGAATCAGCAAATCAATCCAGATACTTCTTGTGGAATAGACAATCTTTGCGGCTTCGCAGAAGTAATAACAGAAGAAAGTATGCACAAGCCACATATCCGTGCTGTATTTCCCGATAAAGCCAAATAGTTTCTTAATCGGCCTGATGCTGTCGAAAAACAAAGACAGGAAAATCACAAAAGCGACAGCATGAATGATTTCAATCAGTTCGCCGAGAATAAAGCTCCGGACAAACAGCACTCCCAGACAGCCGATAAAGCCTAACAATCCGCTGAATCGGAATCGGTGAAGATAAGATTTGCAGAATTCAAGTTTTCCGTGCTTGGCGAAGATGATTCCGGCGAAAAACGGACTTGTTCCGGCCATCCGCAGAAAATGGGTATAATAGAAATTGCTCCCTAATCCGGAAAGGGCTTCGATTCTCGGCAGGCCGGCGAATACATCCCGAACAAGCATATCAATCACGAATACCAGAAAAATATCCAGTGTGAAGCTTTTGGTTTTCTTTGTCGCCATGCAGAACAGCAAACCCATCGGGAGCACACACAGATAAGCTGCAAAAAACCACCATTCACTGTTGAGACTATCCGAAATGCCTAAGAAATTCGACAGAATCGAAATCAGAAACGATTTTCCGTCTGCAATCCAGTATCGGGTGTAGAGATTTGGCATCGTGTCGGGTTCTTTCCGGAAGAATATAAACGCAATCGGAATGAATATCAGAAAGACTTTCCAGTAACTCCGATACAGTCCGGCGATGGATTTCGTCAGGCTGAATTTTCCGGTACTCCATCGCTTATATAGGCCATATCCGCCCGTAAAGTAGAACAATGCCACGCACAGCCGGACATTGGCTGATAAAACGCCTAAATATCCATCTTCGGTGAACGGTTTCCATAAGGACTGAAATCCCTGAAAATCAAGAGCATAACGGTCGGTAAATGCTCCCAGATGATGCAGAAGCATCATAATGACCGCCATTCCCTTGACGGCTTTGGTATCTTCTCTCGTAAACATGCTGAATATCCTCTCATTTTATGATAATTTGTCACAATGAGCATTATAGCATAATTATGCGGATTTGTCAATAAAAAATTCCCCTGCCGGAACAGGGGAATTTTGTCATTCAGCATCAGAAACGGAAATCACGTTCTCCGCCTTCTTTGATTTTGGCCAGATATTCGATAGTCTTAGTACGGACTTTTTCATTCGGGATGTTGGAAAGTTCCGCCTGAATCAGCTTTTCGCCGACTGACTTGGTTTCAGGTGATGCATAATCTTCCAGATATTCCTGCAATGTCATGAGCGCATTCGGATGACAGCAATTCAGAATCTGACGCGATTTGCATAACTGCATGAATCTGTCACCGGTTCTGCCTGCTCTGTAACATGCCGTACAGAAGGACGGGATAAAGTCGCCTTCCATGAGCCACTTGACAACTTCATCAAGGGTTCTCTGGTCGGAAACGTCAAACTGTTCGGTATCGTGGGGGCGTTCTTCCTCGGTATAACCGCCCACGGAAGTTCTCGAACCGCCGCTAATCTGAGAGATACCCAGACGGAGTGCCTTTTCACGAACCTGTTCCGATTCGCGGGTAGAGATAATCATACCGGTATAAGGCACGGAAACTCTGATACATGCGATAATCTTCTCGAAGATTTCATCAGAAATAGAATTATCAAATGCAGTAGGGTCAATATCATCTGCATGTTTGATTCTCGGAACGCTGATGGTGTGAGGGCCTACACCCTGTACGGCTTCGAGATGTTCCGCATGCATCAGCAGACCGGCGAACTCATAGCGATACAGTTCGAGTCCGAACAGTACTCCCAGACCGACATCATCAATGCCGCCTTCCATCGCTCTGTCCATCGCTTCGGTGTGATAGGCATAATTGTGCTTAGGCCCTGTCGGATGAAGTTTTTCGTAACTTTCTTTATGATACGTTTCCTGAAACAGAATATACGTACCAATGCCGGCATCTTTCAGCTTTCTGTAATTTTCGACAGTCGTTGCCGCGATGTTGACGTTCACACGGCGGATGTCGCCGTTCTTGTGATGAATACTGTAAATCGTCTTGATACTTTCCAGAATATATTCAATCGGATTGTTGACAGGGTCTTCACCGGCTTCGATGGCCAGTCTCTTGTGACCCATATCCTGAAGGGCAATGACTTCGGCGCGGATTTCATCCTGTGTCAGTTTCTTTCTGGCAATGTGCTTATTTTTCATGTGATACGGGCAGTAAGTGCATCCGTTCACGCAGTAATTTGACAGATACAGCGGTGCAAACATAACGATTCTGTTTCCGTAGAAATCTTTCTTGATTTGCTCCGCCAGCTGACAGACTTTTCTGTTGAGTTCTTCATCTTCGCAGGCGAGGAGCACACTGGCTTCGCGATGGGTCAGGCCTTTGTACTGCGATGCTTTTTCGATAATCTGTTCAATCATTTCGCGGTCGTTCTTGTGTTCGTCAGCGAATTTGAGCGTATCGAGAATTTCTTCATGATTGATGAATTCTTCTGCCTTCATGGATTTTACGTCATACATAATAAAAAATACCTCCTGTCAGCCAACGCCGGACAGAAAGCAGGAGTTCAGAAAGGTACAGTTATCCCGACAGGGAAGATTGCTCCGGACTTCCGCTTTATTGTGCAATTCAGCGTCAGACATGTTGAATCTTGAAAATAATTTTTTGTGAGTTTTGCTGTCAGTTTTCTTCCAGCTCAACGAAATAATTATAACATATTCACAAGGAAAAGTCAAGTATTTTTTATGAATTTTCTGTATCGGCATGAAAAACAGCCTGAAATCCGAACAGATTTCAGGCTGAATGCTATGCTTCTTTCTTGTTATAGTACATGCCGAAGAAGATTCCGCAGACTCCGCCCACAATATGTGTCAGCTGAGAGATGTTATCCTTCACCGTCACGCCGGAGATGACTTCCTGTCCGATGTAGATAATCACGACAATTATCATCGTCAGCGGAATTTTGCTGTTCTTGAAGGATGTGCAGGAACAGAGTATTATCATCATGAAGGCGATTCCGCTCGCACCGCGCAGGCCGTCAGTCGTAATCAGAACATTGACGATGCCGGTTACAAGCGCGGTTATCAGCATCATGTAAATCAGTTTCTGACTGCCGTATTTTTCTTCCAGCATAGGACCAATCAGCATAATCAGAAAGAAATTGCTCAGATAATGCGATATATCCGAATGCCCCAGCACATGCGAAAGCAGACGGAAATACATCAGCGGGTCGCTCAGACTCGTCCGGTAACAGGTGAACAGCTCCAGTGTGGAATTGCCCCCTGTCGCATATCCGAACAGCAGAATCACAAAGGCGATTCCGGCATACCAGATAATCACCGGCGAATTGACTTCTATCTTCGGAAGCTCGAATTTCATGAAGCCTTAGATTTTGGAGTAGCCGAAGCTATTCACAATGGCATCGACCTTTGCACCCTTCTTGCAGAGTTCGCATTCAGAGGGGATAGCGGTCTTATATTCCGGAATGTCATCCTGTGTGAAAACGCTGTCGATTTCTACGCCGTCATATTCGGGCAGTGCGCTGAAAATTGCGGAAATCGCGGTCAGATTGCCGGAATAGTATTTCAGGCAGTCTACAGAACGTGCAATAGATTTTCCGGTAGAAACAGAGGACATCAGGAGCAGAATGTTTTTGCCGTAGATGTATTTCTGGAGATTATCACGGAAAATCATCTGATTGTTCATATTGGTTTCGGGTGTGATGACAGCAACATCCTGACCGGCATTGAGTGTGCCGTTCTGACTGCTGAGTTCGTGTGCGAGGAATGCACCAATCATTTCCGTGCCTTCAAAGCAGAGAATTGTGTTGATTTCTTTGGACTGGTAAGCTTTTGCCAGTTCGTGAGCGGTTTCGCGGGCGGCGCGGTACTGCGTCTTGATGGTTGTCATATCCACGAAGTAATTGACATGAGAATGGTTTGTTGCGAAA
>JAFUWP010000151.1 GCA_017483405.1 Oscillospiraceae bacterium
AATGGGCAGTGCTCGCGCCGATGCTGGCGGTTTCGTTAGTGATTTTCTTCCTTTCCGGCTTCGGAGAAACTGCAAAAACCGTGTGGGGTACAATCTTTCTGTTGATTTACTTACTCGGTGCGCTGGTTTATTTTGTTGTCACTTCGATGTTTGCACCGTCTACCGTGACAACTCTGGTGCAGGAAGGCGTTTCACCATCCGGATTGTATCGCTATGAAGTTTCCAATACCACTGACAGCTCCAACGGCAGTACAAAAGTCAGCGTGGAAAGCAATACGATGGATAAAGTCTATTATCGTCTGTTCTGGTTCAAAATCCGCGGACTCTCCCATGATGTCGTAATGGAACGCCCCCTCAGAGAACCGGAAGACATTCAAATCACATGGGATACCAAAACCCGTCAGGAAATTACCGAAGAACTCGAAGCCATCTCCGAAAATGTCGAAGTGACTCTCACTGACAGCCAGATGGACATGCTCGGCAGAGATGCCTATCAGGTGACATTCAATAATGGCGATGTGATTTCTATGAAACAAGCCGATTATCATCAGACTGTCATCACGCTCGGCGCAAGAGAACAGGAAGTTCTTGATACCGACAAGACAGAACTCAAACTCGATGAACTCAGCGATAAAGCCAAAACCAAGCTCGGTATTACTATCGAAGATTTCAAGACCGTCAAGCTCGCTGACCTTACAGATGATGACCTCGCGACACTCGGCATTCCGGAGCAGGGCGATGTCATGTATTATAACGATAAAGTCGTATTCCGATATTATATCGCGATTTTAGAACAATATTTCGATATTTCCAAACAGGAAATCACAATTCTTTAAAATATTTAATCAATTCACGCTCTGTTCTTGAAACAGGGCGTTTTTTTATTCAAATCATCTTGACATTTGGCAAAATCTGTGATAAAATAAATGTATCATAAATTATATAGGAGGATTTATCAACATGAGCGAATTTTTCAAGGATATTAAAAAAATCCCTTACGAGGGAAAAGGCTCTGATAACCCGTTAGCATTCAAATACTATAATCCGGATGAAGTGGTTGCCGGCAAACCTATGAAAGAACAACTCAAATTTGCGCTTTCTTGGTGGCATACTATGGGCGGTGACGGTACGGATATGTTCGGTGTCGGAACAGCCGATAAAACATGGGGACAGGCTGACCCCGATGCAAGAGCTATCGCAAAGGTGGATGCCGCTTTTGAAATCATGGACAAGCTCTCTATCGAATATTACTGTTTCCATGACAGAGACTTATCCCCCGAATACGGCTCTCTGAAAGAAACAAACGAAAAACTCGATAAAGTCACTGACTATATCGCAGAACGCCAGAAAGCTGACCCGACTAAAAAGCTCCTCTGGGGTACTGCAAAATGCTTTGACCATCCGAGATATATGCATGGTGCAGGCACTTCTCCGAGTGCGGATGTTTTCGCTTATGCTGCTGCGCAGATTAAGAAAGCTATCGAAGCGACTGTCAAGCTCGGCGGTAACGGCTATGTATTCTGGGGCGGCCGTGAAGGTTATGAAACTCTGCTCAATACCAACATGGGACTCGAACTCGATAATATGGCTCGTCTCATGACTATGGCAAAGGATTACGGCAGAAGCATCGGCTTTACCGGTGATTTCTATGTAGAACCTAAGCCGAAAGAACCTACCAAGCATCAGTATGATTTCGATTCTGCAACAGTCATCGGATTCCTGAACAAGTACAATCTCCAGAACGATTTCAAACTCAATATTGAAGCCAATCACGCAACACTCGCCCAGCACACCTTCCAGCATGAACTGCGCGTTGCAAGAGTGAACGGCATGTTCGGTTCGATTGATGCCAATCAGGGCGATACCCTGCTCGGCTGGGATACTGACCAG
>JAFUWP010000152.1 GCA_017483405.1 Oscillospiraceae bacterium
AGAGAGCTGGGGTCTTTCGCGGCTCTTTCGGCTAATTCGTTATCAGGGGTTGTCAGCGCGCTGACTTCGATGCTGTCGATACATCCGTCTAAGTCCGCCATATCCTGAACGGTATTCAGCGGAGCGAAAATCTGGTCATCTTCCTCACCGCCGGCATCGAAAATGCCGACAATCCGGAAATTTTTTTCTTTTTCTGAACCGCTGACATGCAGAACACTTCCGACAGTAAGATTTAATTTTTTCGCTAAGGCCGTGCCAATCATGGCGATTTCGGCATCTTCGTTAGACTGCTCATCGAGCCATTCGCCAGATTCGATTTCCCACCAGCTTCGCAGACTTGCGATGCCTGCGTCAAGCTGTTCGCCTGTGGGGAGTTCTATATGATGATTGAACCAGCTCCCGATGACTTTCACATCCGAGCCGTCATCGAGCGTTCCGCCGACTGTCACAAAAGGCGCATAATCGACAATATTAAATGCCCAGAAGATGGTTTTAATCTTGCCGAGTTCATCTTCACGCAGATATGTGCCCGTGCCTTCTCCGCCTTCGACTTCGTATAATTCATTCAGGACAGAAGATGCCTTCGGAACAACGGTGATATTCGCGCCGTAAGTTTTCAGCTCCTGATTGACTTTATCGCCGACATCCAGCATGACACTGAGCATCGCCGCCGCGAGTGATGCCCCCAGCGCGATGGTAAAGGCTATCATAAGCATTTTCTTCCACTGCCGGAACAGTGTGCCTTTTATCATTCTGAAAAACATATCGCCTCTGCCCCCTTACTTGAATTCTTTCTCGAATTCGGAAAGTCCGTCTGTCGGGACGAGAATTTACCCGTTTTCGATACTGTACGGAATCACAATCGGGTTGCATCCGCCTTTGAATCCGATAGTATTGATATTCATCACAACATCGCAGAGATTGCACACAACCTGACCATCTTTTTCATAATAGCCGGTTTCTCCGCATATATCGCAGGCATCCAGCCCGATGCCGTAAGAAGAAGAATTCGGCTTTTTAATCACGATAAATCTGACAGCAATATTATTTTCTGTTGTATAGGCGAAACGATGCAGATGACCATCTTCCACCATCTCGAATGTAATTTCGACATTGCCGTCTACAACAGGCGCATCTTCCACAGGGGAAAGCTCTACTTCACGATTGGCGATGGCTTTCAGTTCCGTCAGATTGAGCAGGCTCAGTACAAGACAGGCCATCGCAAGGCCGGCCCATCTTTTATTGACGAGCCATTTTTTCAGAATCTTACGTTTTTCGGCAGGTGTTTTATAAGGCTCATTTACATGCCGGCTCTTTATCCATATCAGAACGGGGATGAATGCCGAAATTATCATGATTCCGAAAATAAACCAGTTATCATGATTCGAGGAAAACTGCGCTATCTTGAACAGCGAAACATCACCGAATAATTTATGATTCTGAATGATTTTCTTTGTCAGCATGATTCGCAGACATACGGTAAGCTGACGCAGTCCGTTCATTCCCAGTGCCAGACTGAGCATCAGCATCATTTTTCCGGCATCGAGGCGAATCAGCCCCTTTCCGGCCGAAAGTCCTGCCAGAAAGACCAGAATTATCCCGAACAGAATTCCGATGACTTTAAAAATAAATGCTGTCGATAATACTGATTTTTCAACCAGCAGAATCGAATACGGATACACCAGCACATCCGGCAGAGCATACGTTATTGTAATTATCATGATGATGCAAAGCATGATACAACTTATCCATTCAGATACCTTCGGAATCGGTTTCCGGAGTGCCGAACCTATCCAGAACAGCACCAACGCACCCAGCGCGATGAAAAACAATATCATGACGATTTCGTTCCATTTGGAAGAAGTCAGCAGTTTTGTGCCGTTCTTGAGATAAGCCACTGTTCCCGCGCCGATAAGTCCGGCCAGCAGGCCAATCAGGGCGAACACTTTTCCCTTTCTGCCGGATGTGCCGATAAAGAAATACAACATTCCCGTCAGCAGAGCCGCCGAAAGCAGTGCTTCGGTCGTATCTACGAAATATTTTAGCATAGAAAGCAGCCTCCTTTTTTATGTCGTCAGAAACACACAAGTGCGCCGTGCAGGACACGGCGCATGATTTTGTGCAGATATATGGCGAAAATTACCATTCCTGAGGCAGATATTCCCAGCCTTCATAAGTAACAGTCAGGTTGCCGTCTTTGAAGTAATCATCAAAGCTTCCGCCAGGGCCTGTTTCAGCATCCACATGGAGCAGATAGCCATTTTCTTCCGGACTGTGGAATGTGAATTCCAGA
>JAFUWP010000153.1 GCA_017483405.1 Oscillospiraceae bacterium
AACAGCGGTCAGGATTGTAGTAGAACCTGTCGGAACAGGTACACGCTGTGCAGACCCGATGAGCTTGCCATTCAGTTCCGGAATTACCAGACCGATTGCCTTAGCAGCACCAGTGGAGTTCGGAACGATGTTAGCTGCGCCAGCTCTTGCTCTGCGGAAATCGCCCTTTCTGTGAGGACCGTCCAGAATCATCTGGTCGCCGGTGTAAGCGTGGATTGTGCTCATGATACCGGACTGGATGGGAGCATAATCATTCAGAGCCTTAGCCATAGGAGCGAGGCAGTTTGTGGTGCAGGATGCAGCAGAAATGATAGTATCATCAGCTGTCAGAGTCTTTTCATTTACAGAGAATACGATAGTCTTGAGGTCATTGCCTGCGGGAGCAGAAATAACAACCTTCTTAGCACCAGCATCGATATGAGCCTGACTCTTTTCCTTGGAGCAGTAGAAACCTGTGCATTCGAGAACAACGTCAACACCGATTTCACCCCACGGCAGGTCAGCAGCCTTAGCTTCTGCATAGATTTTCAGGGTCTTGCCGTCTACAGTGATAGTACCAGCTTCATCATCAGCAGTAACTGTGTGAAGATTTTCGCCGATTCTGCCTGCATAGCCGCCCTGAGCGGTATCATACTTGAGCAGGTTAGCGAGCATAGAGGGCTTTGTCAGGTCGTTGATAGCAACAACCTCATAACCTTCTGCACCGAACATCTGACGGAAAGCCAGACGGCCGATTCTACCAAAACCATTAATAGCAACTTTTACTGACATTGGAAATTACCTCCTAAATTTTTATACTATTATTTTACACCTTTTTCAGAAAAAATGCAAGTCCTTTCAGGGCAAAATCTTTGATTTTTTGCTGAATATGAGAAAAATCAGCTATTGTCACAAAAATATCAATTCAAATTTGGTTATTTTAAACAATATTCCGGAAGGGTCTTTACATTCTGTCTGATAAAAGGTATAATAAGAAAAAGGATAATTTGCTTTTGGCCTGTTGTTAGCAAAGGGGGAATTTTTATGAAAAAGGAAACTATCGCACTTCTCAGCAGTATGTTCGGAAACAGCGGCGATATTGTGTGGATTGCTGACGAAAACTGGGATATTCAGTGGGGAAAATATGATTGCGGCAGAATCCGGAATCTTCCGGAATTGCTGGGCGTTTCGCCTCAGCTGTGGGAGGATGCATCCGGTCAGGCCTTTTTCGAGGATTATTTCTATGAATATACCATACATTGCAGTCGTGAAAATCAATGCCGTGTCATCATCATGAAAAGCCTCGCTCTGCATCCGGAGATGGTGCAGGAAGAACCTTCCGTCAATGCCGCCGTGCATTCGCTCCGGCAGGTCAGAAAGGATTTTCAGCAGTATCTCGAAGAAAAAAATCTGGACGGGAAAAATGAACTGCTCGATTCTATCGAAAGAAACTGCCTTTTGCTGTACAGAAAGCCCTTTATCATGCGGATGGTCAATTCCATCCGGAACGATTCGGCTGTGAAAACCCTTTTTCCCGTGCAGGATGTCATCCTTCAGATGCAGGGGGAAATGCAGAAAAAACTCGGCATCTACGCCGAAACGGATTTTTCACTTCCTGAAAAAAATGTCTATCTTCTCGAAAATGAAGAATTCTTCCGCGTGACCGTGATGTCAGGTCTGACATTATGCCATCAGGAGCGCGGTTATTTCCATCGGGCGGCCTTTTCGCTGGGTGTCTCCGGAACAAGGGCAGAACTGATTATCAATCTGACACCGGATTATCATCGGCCGCTGGATATGTCGAAACAGCTCGACCCCGAAAATTTCGGCACACTTGAAGAAGAAAAAAAGGCACTTTCTACTTTCTGTATGATGCACCACGGAAACTGGAAACCAATGTACTACAGCGAACAGGATAAACTGATTTCCGCCTGCTGTCAGATTTGTTTCCGGACAGATGAATTCAATCCCGAAATTGTCATGAGCACAAAACGCAGAACCATGCGCAATGATTATGATGATGTCTACAGAATCATGCTTTCCCGAATCTATCTTTCAGAATTTTAACATCAGGATGACAAAATTTCCGCGATTTTCCGGCCTTTTCGATGGCCGGAAAATTTTTTTGAAAAAATTTAAAAAAATTTTGAAAAACACTTGACAAATCTTTCAGATTGTGCTATAATAATAAAGTCGTCAGGGGAGAACACCTGATAAGACAAAATCAAATAGTGTCGGGAGCTTAGCTCAGCTGGGAGAGCATCTGCCTTACAAGCAGAGGGTCACAGGTTCGAGCCCTGTAGCTCCCACCAATGGCCGGGTAGTTCAGTTGGTTAGAACGCCGCCCTGTCACGGCGGAGGTCGTGAGTTCGAGTCT
>JAFUWP010000154.1 GCA_017483405.1 Oscillospiraceae bacterium
AATCTGCATTCTGAAAAGATAAAAATCACAGATACATCCAATATGTCAGCCGATGAGCTTACTCTGCTCATTGCAAATAAAAAGAAGAACACTCGCTTACTATATTAAGGAGGAAACAGAATGGACAAGAAGTCAACAATTGAAGCTCTGCTCGAAAGAGGTAAAGCCACCGGAAAACTGACTACCAAGCAGATTACCGATGCCCTCGAAGAAATGGATTTTGATGCTGACCAGCTCAATTCTTTCTATGATAACTGCGAACAGCATAACATCGAAATTATTGATAATAATATTATTGATGATAATTTCGATTTGAATCATCTGGACATCAGCGATAATCCTGATGATGATTTGGATTCCGCGCTTTCGACAGAAGGCCTCGCGGTGGATGACCCCGTTAAAATCTATCTGAAAGAAATCGGCCGTGTGCCCCTGCTGTCCGGCGATGAGGAAATCGAACTCGCCCGACTCATGGCGGAAGGTACTCCGCTGGAGGCAAAACGCGCAAAACAGAGACTTTCCGAAGCAAATCTCCGTCTGGTTGTCAGCATCGCGAAAAAGTATGTCGGCAGAGGAATGCAGTTCCTTGATTTGATTCAGGAAGGCAATCTCGGCTTAATCAAGGCGGTTGAAAAGTTTGATTACAATAAGGGATTCAAATTCTCGACCTATGCGACATGGTGGATTCGTCAGGCTATCACCCGTGCCATCGCTGACCAAGCAAGAACCATCCGCATCCCTGTACACATGGTAGAGACCATCACCAAAGTCAAGAAAGTATCGAGCCAGCTCCTCCACGAAAACGGCCATGACCCGACACCCGAAGAAATTGCTGACCGTCTGGAACTTCCGGTAGAACGTGTCCGCGAAATCATGCGCATTGCACAAGACCCTGTTTCTCTGGAAACGCCTATCGGTGAAGAAGAAGATTCTCATCTTGGCGATTTCATTCCGGATGATGATGCCCCTGCTCCGGCCGATGCCGCCTCTCACACGCTCCTGAAAGAACAGCTTGATGAAGTCCTTTCGACACTGACTGACCGTGAAGCCAATGTCCTCCGCCTGCGTTTCGGCCTGATTGACGGCCGCTCCCGTACTCTGGAAGAAGTCGGCGCACAGTTCAACGTGACTCGTGAACGTATCCGCCAGATTGAAGCAAAGGCCCTCAGAAAGCTCCGTCATCCCAGCAGAAGTAAGAAAGTGAAAGATTTTCTTGACTAATCAGAATAATAAAAACTGCCGCATCTTTTCAGGTGCGGCAGTTTTTTATTTCAGAATAAAATTAATCAAACAGGTCAGCCTCTGTCAACAAACCAACAATCAGTTTCATGATAATCAGAGATTCTTCAGAATCGGGCTTGCCGTTCTTGTTGAAGTCAATGCGCTTTATTGCATCTTCATCGAGTGTTTCTTTACCAAGAATAGCCTTGTTGACAGTAATAACGTCCAGAATATTTACTTCGCCGGAATTGTCAGCATCACCGTATTTGATAACGGTTACTTCACCGGATTCGGAAGTTTCTTCGGAATCGCCTTCGGTGGGGTCTTCCGTGCCGGAAACCTTGATATAAGCATCTGTAATCTGGATGTCAGAAGTCTTGGACTTATCGGCATACCAAACCTGACCGGTGAAGGACTTGATAGTCGGCAGAATTTCCTTTACCTTTGCGATGATAGCTTCATCTTCTACAGGTTCAGTACCTTCTGTTACGTTCAGGAGGTTGTCCGCGAGATTCAGTTCGATAGTGCCGGCCTTCTTAGCTTCCCACTGAATGTTAGCCCAGTAGTACTTGCCGTCAATCTCGATGGATGTGCCGAGTCCGCCGTTTGCATAAGTTTCCGTTGCAGGCATATCAACAGTCAGATAGATAGTTTCAGCACCTTCGGGGAGGCTGATGGTGAAATTGCCATCGGAATCGGTTGCGATACGTGCATGACCTTCTTCGGGGTCAGTCGGTTCGGTGTTGACAGCTTCATTTGTTTCTGTCGGGTCGAATTCGACATCAGTGAGCTTCGGCAGTTCATCGAGTGTGATGCAGTAATCACTCTGATACAGGGCGATTAAATCTTCTTCTGTATTGAATACAGGGTTGCTCAGGAAGTTGATATTATCCGAGCCGCCGTCATACCACGGCAGGAAGTAGAGCCAGCCGGCCTTTTCAGTGGTCAGATTTTCCAGAGTGGAGAAGCTGTCGCATTCTGCCATAGTTACCATCTTGGCATTGTTGTATCTTGCCATGATGCTGTAGAAAATATCCGGAATTGCGGAATCGTTATGTTCAAGCTGAGGAACCCAGTTGCCAGTGCCGTCATTGACGTACTTTGTGCAGTTATACTTATCATAACCGATAATATCCACATAGTTATCACCAGGATACCAGTCAGCGGATGTGCCGTAATCGTAGCTGTTCCATTCCCAGATGAGGTTATGACAGCCTTTGGTTTCGGTCAGATAGTTATAAGTATAAATCCAGAGCTGACGATAAGCCTTAGAACCTTCTCTGCCCCACCAGAACCAAGAACCGCTTTCACCGCCGTTGCCTTCTGCTTCATGGAGCGGTCTCCAGAGCACCGGAATGCCTTTTTCCTGAAGTTTCAGGAACTGTTCTGCGAGGGTATCGAGAGCCTGTGTATAGTAAGCATTTTCGTTTGTGCCTTCTGTAGCGGCCTTAGACGGAGAGAAGTCCGTTTTTTCGGAATAGGTTGTTGCATCCCATGCGATTTTGCTGCCGATGGTATAGCTTGCGAAATCGGTCGGCACGTTCAGATGGAATGATGCCGTTGCGATACCGTTTTTGGCAGCCCATGCGATAATTCTGTCAGTTGTGCCGTCATCACTTCCGAAGGCAGGGCAGCAGAAGTTACCGTAATCGAAGCCGCGGATTGCCGGAAGTTTGCCGGTTTTTTCTTCGATATAATTGAATTCATATTCAAAATCATGCGGGCCATAAGCATAAATTTCCTGCTGGCCGGACAGGATATGTTCGCCGTAAACGCTGGAAAGATAGCTCAT
>JAFUWP010000155.1 GCA_017483405.1 Oscillospiraceae bacterium
CCGGCAATATTGCATGGCGGCATCCGGAAGATGCCATTGCACAGCGTGAACGTCTGAAACAGAAACGAATCGCCGCCCGTAAGCAGGCAGAAGCCACCGTGTCCAGCCGGAAAGAAGAATCCGCAGAAGTACCCGATGAGATTTCAAACGGCTCTGTGAGCGATTCTGAGGGCATTTCAGAAGAAACAGAATTCATAGAGATGAATATGTAGCGAAAGGTGCGTGATAGGTTGAAAAATAAAGTATATATCGCTTATGGCAGCAATCTGAATCTGGAACAGATGAAATACCGCTGTCCGGATTCAAAAGTGCTTGGAACAGCCATGCTCCGAGATTATGAATTAGAGTTCAGAGGCGTGGCGACTATCGTAGCGAAGAAAGGTGCATCCGTACCGGTTCTGCTCTGGGAGATTTCTCCGCAGGATGAAAAATCTCTGGACTGCTACGAAGGCTTTCCCAATCTGTATCGGAAAGAAGAATATGAAACCGAACTAAATGGTCAGAAAGTCACCGGAATGGCTTATGTCATGAACAGAGGACAGATTTCAGCACCGAACATCGGCTATCTGAACACTATTATGCAGGGCTACCGTGAAAATGGTCTGGATACAGCATTTCTGAATCAGGCAGTAAACAATTCCCTGAAAAAAGAACATGATGAGGAAACAGAAGAAATCAGCGGATTTCAGATGCGCATGATATGAGGGCAATCAATGAGATATAAGGGATTTTATATAGAAATCATTCCGAAAGAAGTCATCAGGGTAACTGTATCCGGAGAATCAGTGCTCCGAGCCGGATTCCTGATTCAGATTCTTGACAGCATGGACAGGACAACTGTGATTGACTGTTTTACACTTGCTGAGGGGTTCGAGATTCTGAAAAATAATCCGGAAGAAGCGGAACAGTTCACAAAAGATTACATCAATACGGAAGAAAAAGAACTTTGCAGACTGCTTGACGAATATCACAATCTTGAAAAAGAATATTCTGAAACAGAGGTGTTTTCAATGCAATACGATAATATGACTATTAATAAAGCTTATAAGATGTTGTTTACAAATTATTTGGATGTTGTCACCCCTGCGGACATCAGCCGGATGCTGGGAGTTTGTATCAAGAAGGTATATGATTTGATTCATGAAGGCAAAATCCAGACGATTCCCTGCGGCAGATGCATCAAAGTCGCCAAAGTAGAGATTATCTGCTACATTCTGGGAAAAAAGTCAGCATAAAAATGCGAATAACAGCTTGTCAGCGGCTCATAAATGTGGTATAATAACTATGTCAATCATTTATGCAGACTTTCTGCCGATGCTTTTTTACATAAATTGTTATTTTCTTTTATATTTTTCAAGTCTGGAGAGTTCATTTGCTATTTTAAATAATTCCTGGCGTCCATGGTCATTAAGACCATCCACCATAAGTGAAAGAAATTCCTTAAGAGTAACATCTGAATCTTCTTTTTCTGCCGCTTTCTTTAATACATAGTCTAGAAACTTTCCATCTACATACCAATCCACATTTTTTTCAATAAGTTTTTCGGCAAAGTAAAGTTCAAGTTCTTCTTCTGTTGTTTTTTCTAAAAAAAGCCAAGAAGGAACAGAAAAATAATCTACTAGTTTCTTTATTATTTTTAAGTCCCAACCGCTATATCCCCCATTTTCCCAGCTTGAAATTGTACTTTGAGAAACGCCTAAAAAATCACCAAGCTCCTGCTGAGAAATTCCTTTTTTCTTCCTGATAAATGCCAAATGACTAAGACTATAATCAAACCTATCAAAAATGTCCATAATGTCCATGATAAAGACCGCCTTTCGATTTTTAGTAAAACATCAAGAATACATGCCAACTAAACAGTATGGATTTTAATTTATAAAATACATTTACAAAAAAGCAGATTTCTCACTTAAGAAATCTGCTTTTATCAGTGCCGCCGACCGGACTTGAACCGGTACGGATTTTACTCCGAGGGATTTTAAGTCCCTTGTGTCTGCCAATTCCACCACGGCGGCATATATAAAATTGATCACAAAAATTATTATAGCACAGAATCCGGAATTTGTCAAGAGGTTTTATGAAAAATATTTTTCCGGATTTGTCCTGAATTTGTTTATTATGCTGAATTTCTGAAATGCTGTCATATTTTTGCTTTCTAAATTGTCTTACTTAATAAGAGGGAATATTTCAAAAAAAATCACAAAAATGTAAGATTCGATTAAGAATTGCTTAAGACTATTGACAAATGAAAACAACTGTGCTATCATGAATAGTACAGTTAGAGAAAATCAAATTATGGGAGGTAGATGCAATTGCAGAAGAAATTCATCAGGACATTGCAGAACTGGAGCTGGCTGATTCCAAGTCTGATTGGTGTGCTGATTTTCTTTGTTATACCGTTTTGTGTGGTGATATATTATTCCGTGCTGGATAATCCGGTATTTGCGAATTTTGTCGGATTTGAGAACTATCAGAAGTTATTCAAAAATGCGGCATTTCTACAGGCTGCGAAGAATACGGGGATATTTTCAGCCATCGCCGTGCCGTTATCGGTGGTGCTGTCGCTGGCGATGGCCTTCGGACTGAATTCCAAAATTCCGTGTAAAAGCTGGATAAGGTCATGTTTCTTATGTCCGCTGATGGTACCTATCGCATCGGTGGTGCTGGTATGGCAGGTGATATTTCACTATCACGGGACACTGAATCAGATAACCGCCTTATTCGGCGCAGAACCGGTCGACTGGCTCAAAACGGAATGGTCATACATGGTGCTGACAATCATGTTTTTATGGAAAACGCTGGGCTATAATATGATATTGTTCATGTCCGCGATTGCCGGCATCCCGACTGATATTCTGGAAGTCGCCGAACTCGAAGGCGCAAGCGATTTTTATCAGTTTCTGCATATCAAGTTAAGATACTTATCGCCGACAATTCTGTTTGTGACAATTCTGTCGATTATCAGTTCGTTCAAGATGTTCCGTGAGGTGTATCTGCTGACAGGGGATTATCCTTATGAAAGTATGTATCTGTTACAGCATTTCATGAACAATACGTTCAAATCGCTGGATTATCAGAAATTATCAAGTGCGGCGGTGCTTCTCTCGATTGTGATGGTGATTATCATCGGGATTCTGTATCTGATTGAACGCAAGTACGGAGAGGATGTGGAAGAATGAGCCGGAAAATCAAACAGCATTTTGTCACATGGCTTTTGTTTCTGATTGCCGCAGTTTCGGCGATATTGTTTATTCTGCCGACTGTCCTGACTATCAGTAACTCGTTCATGACCGAAAAGGAAATCAATACCAATTACGGCGCGATGATTGACAGTGCCGGTGCGGATAAGAAAAATTATATCTCCGAAGAACTCAACCTGAAATTTTTACCGGATATGGTCAGCTTTCAGCAGTATGCATCAGTATTGTTCAAGAGTCCGGATTATTTACTGAAATTCTGGAATTCTGTCATACTGGTTGTGCCGATTACGATATTTCAGGTATTATTGGCGGCGGTGACAGCTTATGGATTTTCGCGGTATCGGGGGAAGATTCGCGAGATTATCTTTTTCAGCTATATCATTCTGATGCTGATGCCGTATCAGGTGACACTCGTGCCGAATTATCTGGTATCGGAATATCTGGGAATCCTGAATACCCGATGGGCGATTGTTCTTCCGGCGGTATTTTCGCCGTTCAGTGTGTACTTGCTGACCAAAGTCATGCGGAGAATCCCGAAAGCCTATTTTGAAGCCGCAAGACTTGACGGGGCAGGGGAGTTTCAGATTTTCTGGCATATCTGCCTGCCGTTATGCCGGAGTGCGATGCTTTCTGTCGGACTTCTGGTATTTATCGACTACTGGAATATGGTCGAACAGCCGTTGATTCTGCTCAATAATGAGGAACAATATCCGCTGTCAGTATTCCTGTCGCAGATTAACAAGGGAGATGTCGGCCTTGCATTTGCAGTAGCGGTAGTTTACATGATTCCGGCATTGCTGATGTTTTTGTATGGTGAAGAATATCTTGTCGAGGGTATTACCTACTCCGGCGGTGTGAAAGGATGATAATTTCTATGGATGAACAGAATAAAAGTCAAAAGCGCAGAGAACGGATTAAAACACTCCTGATTATTTTCTTGGTGATTTTGTTATTGCTGACGTTTTTTTCCAATACGATTCTGAATTACAGTCTGCCGACCGTTTCGGCACAGTATGCAAGTTACGGAACGATTACGGAAAAAATCAGAGGTTCAGGAACGGTAACAGCCAATCAGAATTATGATGTTACTGCCGAAGGAAAACGCGTTGTCGCAAGCGTCTACATCAAGGCCGGCGATGAGGTCAAGGCCGGTGATAAGCTGTTCTCCCTCGATGCCGAAGATAATAACGATGAAATCAAAGCCGCTGAAAGTGCTCTGCAAGAAGCCGAACTCGCCTATCAGAAGGCACTTCTGACCGCCGTGCCCGATTATGCCGCCGAAAATCAGGAAATCGCCAACGCAAAAGCCGATTTACAGACCGCTATCAACAAGCTGAATCAGGCGAAAAATAAGACACAGGCTGTTTCTGATTATGCCTATCAGCAGGCTGTCGCCGAAGCTAAAAACTGTACTTCGGAAATGGAACTGTTAAGCGGATATTTGAGTTCCGTCATGAGCGGAGAACTCGATGGCATTCCGGCGCAGTATACTGCTGATTTACGGAACGCACAGGAGGCCGTTCAGAACGCTACCAAAAAGCTCGAATCCGCACATGCCGAGGCCGAAGCCAAAACTATCACGGTATCATCCGCCGAACAACAGCAGACAGTGATTTCTCTCGAACGTGAAGCCGAAAAAGCACAAATCGCTTATGACCGCGCAAAAGCCGATTATGAATCCGCAAAAACTTACGGCATTCCGGAAACTGTTTCTTCTTCTGATGAGGAAGATACTCCTGTCTACTCCCTGACCGATATGGAACGCGCTGTCGAAGATGCCGCTCAAACTCTCCGCTATGCGAATGAAGATGTCGAAAATGCTAAAAAACTTCTGAATTCGATTAAAGAACAGGAACAGGCACTCGCAGATATTCAGGAAACTGTCCGTCAGGCGCAGGCCGAACTCGAAACCGCACAGGCCGTCTATAAAAGTGCCTCATCCGGTATCAGTTCGCTGATTCAGGCCGATATGAATGCCGTCAGTGCCCGTGCCGATGCCGCACAGAGTACCATCACGGCTTATGAAAATCAGAAATCAGAAGATGCCGGCGCAGATGTCGATACCCTTCAGGAGGCTGTCGCCCAGCAGGAAAGAAATCTACAGGATTTACTTCTGAAACTCACTCAGCAGAAAAAAGAAGATACTCTGACTCAGCAAATCGGAAAACTTGAACTCCAGAGTCAGCAGAATGCTATCAATCAGCAGAAAGAAGAACTCGAAAAATTAAAACAGGCCAAAGATACCAAAATCATCACCAGCAAAAATGACGGCATCGTCAGCACCGTCAGCTGTGCCGCCGGTGATACCGTCATGGATGGCGATAATCTCGCAAGCATCACCCTGACAGGTTCAGGCTATACCGCTCAGATTACCGTTACCGCTGAACAGGCGCGCCGTCTTCATGCCGGTATGAATGCCGAAATCACAAATCAGTATTATAGCGATATTACTGCAACACTGGCATCCATCAAGCAGGAGGCCGGAAATAATGACAGCAGAACATTGGTATTCAACATCACCGGAAAAGATGCTGTATCCGGTCAGCTCTTAGCCCTGTCGATTCAGACTTCCAGCGAAAATTATGACTGCGTTGTCCCGTCAAGTGCCATCATGGAGGATAATAAGGGAAAATTCGTCCTGATTATCAACGCGAAAAGCACTCCCCTCGGCAATCGCTACTACGTCAGCCGGAGTGATGTGACTGTCATCGCACATGATGAAATCAACAGCGCGGTGCAGGGCGATATGAACAGTTCCGATTTCGTTGTCACCACTTCCGAAAAACCCCTCACCGCCGGTATGCAGGTGCGCATGGAGGAAAAAAATTCATGATGAAACTCCGGAAAATTCAGATAATCCGGCTTGTCACGGCAGGTTTCTGCATCCTGATGATAGTGATTCTGGCTTGTATCAGCGCGCATCTCTGCGGACTTCTGCCCAGTCAGCAGGCTGGGGAACGCTGGCAGGATGACGGCAAAGCCATGCAAATCAGCGTATTTCTCCGGCCGGAGGCGGATTTCTCAACAGCAAATCTCACCAGCCTGCATGAAACGATTGATACGGAATTAACATCAAAATCCATTCAGGCCGAAAATAAATCCGCCCGTCTCTGGTATGATGCCTACAGTACGCAAATCGGACAGACCGAAGTCACCGGAAACCGGAAAAAGCCTTCCGATGCCCTCGTGACCGTGGTCGGCGGTGATTTCTTCCGGATTCACGCGCCCGAACTCGTCAGCGGAGGCTATTTCAGTGAACAGGACATCATGCAGGACAGAGTCGTGATTGATGTCCAGCTTGCATGGAATCTGTTCGGCTCGGCTGATGTCGCCGGTATGGAACTGACGGTTCAGAATCAGAAATGCCTTGTTGCCGGCGTTATCCGGCCGGAATCGGATTACGCATCGAAAACGGCTTACGGCACACTTCCGAGAATTTATCTCTCTTATGATTTCTATCAGGAAAACTGGAATCCCGAAATCTGCCGTATCAGCTGTTATGAAGCCGTTCTGCCGAATCCGGTCAGGAACTTTGCAAAGG
>JAFUWP010000156.1 GCA_017483405.1 Oscillospiraceae bacterium
CAGCCGGACGGCATTTCCGCCGGCGGAGCAGATACCTGCACAAAGAGAGGATTCCAGAATATCAGAAGAAATTCTGGTATCTTTGGCAATCAGGATTTCCGGACGGTCGCCGGTATGCAGGTCGAGGACGGCCGTCACGGCGCGGCCAATCTGCCAGACGAGTTCGCAGGTCAGGTTAGTGACGGCGATATTTCTGATGCCGTTCGGAGTGAACAATCGGCTCATACGCCGTCACCTGACAGAGATAACTGTCCGTCATCCGGAGGAGCGGAATTCTGCACCGGATAGCCCAAATGCTGATAGGCTAACTGAGTCGCGCATCTTCCGCGGGGTGTTCTTGACAGGAATCCCAGCTGCATCAGGAATGGTTCGCAGACATCTTCGAGGGTAACGGCTTCTTCACCGAGTGCGGAGGCCAGTGTTTCGAGTCCGACAGGGCCGCCGCCATAGCCTTTGATAATCATATTCAACATTCTGCGGTCATTGCTGTCGAGGCCGAGTTCATCAATTTCGAGTCGGTCGAGTGCTTTTCCGGCGATTTCTTCTGTAATTTCGCCGTTGCCGATGACATCGGCGAAATCGCGGACGCGCTTTAATAGCCTGTTAGCGATACGGGGTGTTCCTCTGGAGCGTCTGGCGAGTTCGAGTGCGCCGTCAGCGGTGCAGGGAATGCCGAGAATCTGAGCACTTCTGCGGATAATATCCGTCAGCTGGTCAGGGGTATAGAGTTCCAGACGCTGAACAATGCCGAATCTGTCACGCAAAGGCGCGGAAAGCTGACCGGCTCTGGTAGTTGCGCCGACAAGAGTGAATTCCGGCAAATCGACACGGAGTGACCTTGCAGAAGGGCCTTTTCCGACAATAATATCAATCGCATGGTCTTCAAGTGCCGGATAGAGAATTTCTTCAACAGAGCGGTTGAGTCTGTGAATTTCATCAATAAAGAGCACATCGCGGGGGGAAAGATTTGTCAGAATAGCAGCCAAATCACCAGGCCGCTCGATGGCAGGGCCGGTGGTAATCCGGAGATTGACTCCCATTTCACGGGCGATGATGGCCGACAGTGTTGTCTTTCCGAGCCCTGGAGGGCCATACAGTAACACATGGTCGAGTGCGCTGTCTCTGCGTTTGGCGGCTTCGATATAGATGGCCATATTTTCTTTCACTTTATCCTGCCCGATATATTCAGACAAGGAAGTCGGCCGGAGTCCCCGTTCCAGACCGGTATCTTCTTCGGTTTCCTGTGCGGAAACAAGACGGTTATCAAAAGTGAAATCCCCTGTTTCTATCATAAAAAATTTCCTCCTGTATGATTATCGCTGAAAATAGCGTTTGGTACTTCTCTGATAAAATGGTTTCCGGCCTCTGACGGCCTTTTTGGCGAGTGCCTGTTCGTAACTGAGAAAATACAGATGACTTTCTTTCTGATGATTGGTATCCAGATACCTTGCAAGTGCGACAAATAATTTTCTGGTATTGCCGAGCATATCGACCACAATCAGCAGATGGGGCTTTTCATTGCCCTTCTGCATTTCGACAAGAAAGGCTCTGTCCACGTTAGGCTGAGTGCTGAAAAATTTACTTGCGGTTTTTGTCAGCATGGTGAAGTCTTCTTTTGGTTCTCTGTAGGTGA
>JAFUWP010000157.1 GCA_017483405.1 Oscillospiraceae bacterium
CTTGACGATGATGAGAAAAATGCTGTGCTCCTGAATGATGAATCCGCAGAAGATTTGAAGGAAATTGAAATCTCCAATCAGGATGTATTCAAAGTGTATCAGCTTTCAGCCGCAACGGAAGATGCTGATGCTGTCTACACGATAGAAGGTTATGAAGATATTCCGCTGGATAAGGGGTATCTTTCAACGCTGGTCAATAATGCAAGTTCACTGTCTGCTGACCAGCTTGTAGAAGAAAATCCTTCGGATTTATCGAAATATGGCCTCAGCGAGCCGATTTCGGAAGTCGTGATGCATTATCAGGACGGTACAGATTTCCGGTTTTCAGTGGGCAGTGCCTCTCCGATGGACAGTACAAAGACTTACTGTGCAGTGGAGGGAAATGTATATCTTATCAAGACTTCGCTGATGACGAATTATCAGAAAAATCTGAAATTTTTCTTTTCGACAACAATTCTGGAAGAACCGGACGAGGAAAATTATCCGATTGTGGAATCTGTCCGTATAGAACGGCAGAATCTGGATTATGATATGTATATGGAATATGCCTACGATGTGGCAGAAGATACTTCTGTCGGCGGTTCGGCCGCGACACATGTCCTCCGTGAACCAGTGTTCGCATATCTGAATGTGGAAAAATCTTCCGATGTCACAAATGGAATGTTCGGACTTTCCGCCGCGGAAATCGTGCAGATTCATCCTTCCGGAGAGGATTTGCAGAAAGCCGGAATCGACAGTCCGTTCTGTACGGTCACGATGGCCTGTGATGACGGAAATACCTATGTTCTGAAACTCGGCAATACCTACACCACCGAAAACGGAACATCGGCATATTATGCAGTTCTCGAAGGCACGGATATTCTCTATGGCATCGCTGAAACCAGAGCTGTCTGGGCAACAGTGCAGGCAGGGGATATTACTTCCGCGAATATTTTCGGTACGTATGTCTGGGATATTGCGAATCTCGATGTCACGGCCGGAAATGAAAAACTGACCTTTATCGGCGAAGGTACGGAACAGAATGATTATACTGTTACCAAAAACGGCGAAACATGTGATACGGAGCGTTTCCGTCAGTTCTATAAATTTCTGCTGTATGTCTATGGTGAGGAATTATATCTCGATGCGGAACTTCCGGCATCCGAACCGGATGTGAATGTACATCTGACATCGCAGGACGGCAAGGAAGATTATACCGTTTCGTTCTATAAAATGGGCGGTCTGAATGCTATGATTGCCGTCAACGGAACGCCGACTTATAAAATTCGTTCTTCCTGTGTAGATACACTTCTGCACAATATAGAAATATTTGACAATACCGATGAAGAATTTATCATGACATGGCAGTAAAATTCTGTTATGTCCTACAGAAAGGAGTTTTTTATTATGATGATGTATAAGAATTACCCGCTTGTCCGCAAAGGCAACGAAATGTATTTCGGCTATATGAGTGACCCTTATGTTGTGTATCTGAAGGTGGAATCTTCTCAGAAACAGCAGGATATTCAGGTTTCCAAGAGCATCCGGCTTTATCAGATGTCTACGGATATGAATTCCATGCCTGTTCAGAATGCAGAGCGTGATAATCTCTATGAAGCTCTGGATGTAGCAATTGCATGGCTGAAACGCGCCAATCGTTCCTAAAGGAGTAACTTGAATCATGAAGAAAAAATTATTAATTTGTATGACACTCGCCCTCGCGATGCTGACCGGATGCAGTTCACCGGCATCCACAAATACTACTGCTGGTGATGCTGAAGCTGCTCCGGCTGAAGCTGTTGCAGATAACAATGCCGAAGCCGTTCCGGAGGAAGCAAATGATAACAGTGTCAGTGCAGATGCATCCGTTTCGGATGAGAATATTATTGTCATCACGCTTTATCCGGATATTGCGCCTATCACATGTGAAAATTTCGAGAATCTGGTTTCGGAAGGTTTCTATAACGGACTGACTTTTCATCGTGTTGTGGATGATTTCATGGCACAGGGCGGCGACCCGCAGGGCACTGGCATGGGCGGAAGTGAGAACAAAATCAAGGGGGAATTTTCCTCCAATGGTGTGGAAAATACACTTTCTCATAAGAGAGGTATCGTTTCTATGGCGAGAAGTTCTGACCCCGATAGTGCCTCCAGTCAGTTTTTTATCTGCTATACGGACTGTTCCTTCCTTGACGGGAATTATGCCGCATTCGGTGAGGTGACACAGGGTATGGAAGTTGTTGATAACTTCCTTAACGTGACACGTTCGCTCGGCAGTGATGGCGCAGTTTCCGCGCCGAATACTCCCATCACGATGCAGGAAGTCAAGATGCTTGACCCCGATGAAAACGGCAATCCGCGCGTTCAGATTACTATGGCAGATTTCCTGACGAAATAAAGTTGAAAAAACCCTCTGTTCCGGCAGAGGGTTTTTTAGTGATTTTATATAAATAAAAGCCTTCTTTTTTATGCAGATTGCAGATTTTCGGAAGATAATCTGAAAAAATAGTTGCATTTTTTTTTTTTTGTGTATAATAAAATTAAGCAGTTTTTTTTCTTGACAGAATTGATAAAATATGTTATTCTTGAATAAAGGAGGAATTTTTATGAACAAAAAAATCATTTCATTTGTACTTGTATCTGCACTGCTTTCGGGAACTGTTCCGGCGGTGTATCATCCTGATTTTGCAGTTCATGCGGAAGAAGTTACCGAAGCCGAAACCAAGAATTACAATGATTTTGCATATCAAATTTCGGATAATCAGGTTATCATCATCGGCTATGCAAAAAGCAATCTGCTCTACTGGAGCAATACAAAGTCAGAGTACATTTATCGGGACAAAGAGTTTGATGAAGCTGTTATCATTCCGGAAGAAATCGAAGGTCTGCCGGTGACGGCAGTCGGAGACAGAGCATTTCTGCGTTCTGCATTCGGTACGGTGCAGATTCCGGATTCTGTAGAGCGTATCGGAGACGGCGCATTCACTGGATGCGGAAATCTGACAGAAATACAATTCCCGTCTGCGCTGACAAGTATCGGGAACAGTGCGTTTTCAGGCTGTCTCTCGCTGACGGAAGTCCGGATTCCGGATTTTGTCACGGAACTGGGTGACAGTATTTTCTATAACTGCCGGAATCTGAAAAAGGCAGTTCTTCCCAGCCAGACAGAAAAAATTCCGGACGGGACTTTCAATGCCTGCTATGCGCTTGAATATCCGGATTTTCCAAATAATGTGAAAATCATCGGGCACGGTGCTTTTGAATCTTGCTGGAATTTACAGAATTTTGCCATTCCATCAAGTGTCGTTTCGATTGAAAGTTCAGCTTTTGCAGGATGCCGGAAAAATCTGACAGAAATCACCATTCCGGAAACTGTCACGGAATTCGGTGAAGATGTATTCGGCAATTGTCCGAATCTGAAAACAGTTACGCTTCCGGAAAATATGACGAAAATTCCGTTTGCTATGTTTAATAGCACCGGAATTGAAAAAATTATCATTCCGGAAAGCGTACAGAATATTGATTATTTCGCATTTGCACTTTGCAAAAATCTGAAAGGCATTACAATTCTGAATCCGGATTGTGAAATTGCTGTATCTTCTACAGGTATGGGATTTACGCTTTCCACAGGCGCAAATGCTGAAACAGCTAAGGAATATTTCAACGGCATTATCTATGGATATGAAAATTCTACCGCGCAGGAGTATGCAGAACAGTTCGGTTTCAAGTTTGAAGCACTGGATGCCCCTCCGCTGGATGCCGGCGATATTGACGGCAGTCAGAATATAGATATTCTGGATGTGATTACTCTGAATAAAGCAATTCTCGGAAAAGAAATTCTTTCAGAACGTGAAGTCGCTGCCATTGATTTCAACCGCAACGGTGTTCCGGATTCGGAAGAATCTCTTACTTTGATGAAATACATTGTCGGCCTGACGGAAAGCCTGACGGCATAAAAAATTCCCCCTGTGAACAGGGGGATTTTTTTAATTTTTAGTTCTTTTGTTAGCAAACTGATGTGTGAATAAAATATCCGACTGATATAGTTTCAATGCGCCAAAGGCAATTGCACCGAGGAAAACAGCCTGATAAATCATTCCGCCGAAGAATAATCCGCTCTCATGAAAGCGCAGACAGCTTGTCGCAATAAAGGTATGTGTAAACGGAATACAGTATAACAGATATTTTACTGAACCCATATTTCTGATGTCGGATACCATAGATAAGATATAAGGGAACATTGTGCAGACCAGAATCGGGAGACTTGCCGTCTGTGAGCCTTTCGCATCTTCGACCAGTCCGCCCAGAATCATAGAGGCAGTCAAGGCGATTCCGATAGTCAGCAGTAATTGCAGGATAACACCAACCCATCCGAGGAATGAAATCTGTAAGCCTAATTCTTTCACGGCATCCTGAGTATTAATCAGAGAAGTGAAAGTTTCGGCAATATCGACATTTTCGGCAGTTCTGTCGACATTGGCGAGCAGAGACACCAGAAAACCTGCACCATAGACTGCCGCATAAATCAGTGCAGTAATCAGTGCGGCGAGCATCTTCGCCCCGATGATAACCGAACGCGGCACGGGAGAGGCAAGAAGTGTTTCGAGAGTTTTATCTGTTTTTTCGGCGGCAACGGCGGTGATAATCGTCTGAGAAGTCAGGACGATTAATAAAAACAGGACTAACGGCATCAGCTGGTCAAACAGTGCCATCGAGCTGACAAGGACAGCACTGTTCGCCTGTACACTTTTTCCGTTGGCGACAGTGTAGGGAACTGTCGTGACAGGATGTTCCAGAAAGGCGAGTTCATCCGTCAGATAAGTTTCGGATAATAAGGCATTCACTGCGGAAATCACATAATCAGCACTGCTGTTTTCTGCAAAGGCGATACTCATGGTAGAGGTCGTTTTCAGAGCGGTGATGCTGTCAATCTGACAGGCTTCATGCTGATTCAGCAGGGAATCGGTCATTCCTTCCGACAGAACAGCGGCATCATTCCAGTTTTCCTGCGCCAGAATGGTTTCATAAGGTAATCCGGATTCATGAGACAGCTTGACAGTATAATTTTTTTCTTCGAGTTTCCGGACAATCTGCGCTGTGAAATCGGTATTGTCCAAGTCAATGATATGCACTTCTCCGCTGGATTCGAGCGTTCCGGAAACGGTGGAAGTCATCACAAAACCGAGCATGACTATCAGAATGAAGCTGACCAGCAGGCCGAGCAACATCTGTTTGTTCAATAATTCTGATAATTCTTTTTTCAATAAATGCATC
>JAFUWP010000158.1 GCA_017483405.1 Oscillospiraceae bacterium
GTTTCTTCGCCATTGGAACGATATTTTCTATATAAACTACCGGAAATTTGCGCACTTATCAAAGTGCAAAACGCACAGAGGGAGTTGAACCCTCGTACTTCCGGATTTGGAGGCCGGATGCTCTGACCGCTGAGCTATGTGCGCCTGCCGAACGGATTTCTCCGCTTCTGTATCTTTGGTGATACTGTTTTTGATAAACTAACGGTATGGTTGTACAGGGCGGATTTTTACCGCCATCCCCAGATTGAGGGTCTGGTGCTCTGATTGAGCTACTCTACAAACCGTGCTTTCGCTTCTCTTTCCAGATGGGGAGAAAGTGTTTTTTCATAAACTACCGGCAGATTTTACGTCCGTATGCGGAGTCGAACCGCAGTTTTCCGCCTTAGCAGGGCGGCTGTTCTTCCGATGAACTATACCTGACGACCGGACGGCAAGCCGTTTTTCCTCTGTATGGCGAGGCGTTTTATATAAACTACCGGTATGTTTATCATAACATATTTTATTCTTTTTGTCAAGGAGTGTTTTACATCATGAGAATCTGTTTAATCTGCCGTCAGCGAAATATCGAAGATTACGGTATCTGTCCGGCCTGTCAGAAAATGAATGATGATATGCGGAAATTAACCTGCGATTTATCCGGAAAATTCGCCGTCATTACCGGCGGAAGAATCAAAATCGGCTATGCGACTGCATTAAGACTGCTCCGGATGGGCGCGTCTGTTATCGCCGTGACACGCTATCCGAAATCGGCTCTCGATACCTATCAGCAAGAACCGGATTATGATGCTTTTAAAGACAGACTCTTTATTATCGGATTCGACTTGATGCGCGTTGACCGCATTCAGGAGCTTATCAGCCGGATTGAAACGCTCTGCAACGGCAAGTTAGATATTCTCATCAATAACGCCGCCCAGACAGTCAAGAAATCCAATGATTATTACGCTCAGTTAGAAATGCAGGAAAATCACTTACAGCTCCCTTATGATGAAAAACTGATGCAGTTAACTCCGCGCGATACGATGAAATTTTCTCTCGTTCCGGAAGGTCAGGTTCTCGATTACAGTGAAACACCGACTTCCAATTCATGGGTACGCAAGCCCGAAGAAATTTCCCCTCAGGAACTTCTCGAAGTTCAGCTTATCAATGTGACTGCACCTTTTCTCTTAACCAACGGTTTAAGGCACTGTCTTGCTTATGATAACTCCGTCAGAAAGTTTGTGATTAACGTCAGTTCGGTTGAGGGCAGATTCAACACCAAACAGAAATTAGCCCGTCATGTCCATACCAACATGGCGAAAGCTTCACTCAATATGATGACACATTCCATCGCATCTGATTTTATCCGTGATGAAATCTATGTCTATTCCTGCGACCCTGGCTGGGTATCGAATCAGTTTCCGAGTGCATACAAAATCAGTCAGGAATTCAAGCCTTATCTCAGTTTCGATGACGGCGCGATGCGGATTCTCTATCCGATTATCCTGCATATACACGATACTGAAAAAATTAAAGATTACGGGCGATTCTACAAAGATTATAAACTTATTGATTATTGAGGTGATTTGCATGTATGGTGCATTAGGTGCTTTTCTCTTTATGCTGTTTAAAACTATCATAGAACTTTTCAGCAATCCCGATTTTGAAACTTGGTTCTATATCATTTTGACAACCGCTGTTGTCACTTTCATAGTCAGCGGAATTGATAATATCAAGACGAAATATGAAATACAGAAAAAACAACAAAAATTCACGCCTCCGCCAGTCAAGCCGACTGTCAGAAAGACAATCCCCGTTCAGAATCCAAAACCTAAGAAAAAGCCTTATCAGCCGGATGATATTTATATTCCAGCCCATTTCACAGCGAAAAGTGCAAATATTCCGGAAAAATCTATCACTGCGAAAGAAGCCGTCAATAAGGGATTCTCTTTTCAGAAAAAATCAAAATCTGTCAGAATTACCAACTATCACGGCGATGCAAAAAAATTAACCATTCCGGCTTATATTGATAATCTGAAAGTCAACGAAATCAGTAAAAAGACTTTCTGTCGAAATCAGACAATCAGAAAACTGCTGATTCCCTCAACCATCCGGAAAATCGGAGCATCCGCATTCAGCCGGAGTCAGATTGAAATCTGTATCTTTGCCGATGGCTTGGAAATTCTTCCGGAACGGGCTTTTTCCGCCTGCCGGAATCTGAAAAAAATCCATCTGCCGAAAACACTTCATGAAATCGGTGAATCTGCCTTTGCAGGATGCAGAAATCTGAAATATGTTCATTTTCCGTTTGTCTGCTGGAAGATTCAGAATCATGCCTTTGCTTATTCCGGATTAGAGGGATTCAGCATTGAAGCCCCTCCGCAGAGAGTGCGAAACGGAAATGCGTTTCGGTTTACGCCACTAGAAAAAAATCATGAACTGATTATCGGAAATCATGTAGACTTTCCTCAGAAATCCGGAAAAAATTATAAAGGGCGGTATGTTCTGTTAGTCGGGCAGAAAGTAAAAGAAATCGCCGTTCCGGAATGTGACTGGCTTATGTTCGGAAAGAACGCTTTCAATGATTCACATAGCTGGATTTCACTTTTCATGCATCAGGCACACGGCAGTATCAATTTTGATTTCGCCTTTGATGCTGTCACACACAGTATACCCTTGTATTTTTATTTTTCATCGGACTATCGCTGGTCACTAAAACTTCCTTATTTTGTTCATGCCTATCGGGGAACGAGAAATGAACGGAAAGAACTCCCCTGTCATCCGGAGCGAATTGGAAATGAAAATGAATCTATCATTACACTTCCTGTCGGAAGCCGTCTGACATGGTATGACATTCAATACATGAGTTGGAAAACGACTATTCAATCCGAACGGAAAGGCATTCTGTATCGAATCGAAGAAAATGCTTTCCATGACAGAAGGCTTGCGGTGTGCATTCTAAATTTGACTTTCTATGCAACGGATAAGAAAATTTTCTCAGATAATTGCTATAATCTATATAAAGTTATCTGGTATGAGGATAATCAGGAGATTGTGAAATATATCCCCTGTTCGGATGTCATCGGCGCGTATGCGCATAGTTCATTATTGCAGGCCTTCCGGCAGAATCCGGATAAAAATCATTTCTTCGACAGTCAGGTGATTCTCGATGCCATGCGAAAAAATACCTCCGGAGTGCATACCCGTCAGCGAATTTTCATCGCCGCGGATGCACTCCGGAGTAAGAAAAGAAAGATTGATGTAAATACAGATTTCTTTCTGCATTATCTCGAAAAGCATAAAGAACAGGCAGAACTGCTCTTTCAGGAAGTCAGTGAAGATTATCCCGAATATCTGGAATATTTCAGAGACTTACCATTTGTAGATTAAGTAAGATAATTTTTTATCCAAATCGACACGCATCTGACGGGATTCTATCGGGAAATCCCGAAGCGATTCAAAGGCACATGCCAGCACAAGCCCTGAACCTATCGGCAGAACGGATTCTATCATTGACTGCGGAAAACAGAAATGTGAACCATGTTCATAGGTCATGATTCTGTAACGGCATTTATGAGGCTTGGACTTTAATCTTTCATCGATTCTGCGGATATATCTGCAAGTATCCCAGAGGGAATCATCTTCCGCGCCGATTAAGACCAGTCGACCGTGAATGTTTTCGACTTTGATTTTTTCTTCTTCCTGCAACGGATGAAGCCGTTCAGATTCATCGAACAAATCACGGCTCGCAATCATATCATGCCGGCGTTTTGATTCTTCCTGAATTTTCTGCCAGTATTCCGGATGACGATAAGCATAAGGCAGAAACGGGAGCTGTTTTCCTCTGTAACTGAGACTGGATTCATTCTCGGCAGGGCGTTCCCGAACGCCATCCAGACCATCACGATAGAAACCCTGCATAATGAAATCACATGGCGTGAAAGCTAATGTCAGACGAATATCCGGAATCAGAGAGGCCGCCGCGAGTGCTAACATTCCGGTTGTGGATGCGCCGCAGATACCGATTTTCTGACTGCCTTGTGATTTCAGCCAGCTGACAGCCTTTTCGATTCGCTCGATAGGATAGCTGTGATGACCGTAATCCTTTTTGGCCGGTGCGAGTGCCATGACATGGCATCCCAGCGGATGCAGCCATCTGACAGCGGCTTTGACTAATGTATCATCAATATCATCACCGAGCATGACTATCATCGTTTTGGAAATCTGTTCATTTGTAGGATAGTATGCGCCATAAAATCCGTCACGTTCCGGACTGAAATATAATTTTTTCATAAATTTCTCCTTTATTCGATATGATGTTATTATCATGATAGCACAAATCGGGAGAAATTGCAAGCACTGTAAGCTGATTTTACAGAAAGAGATTTTTCGGTTTCTGCAAATTGTGTTCGGACTGATAATTCATCAGAAGAATCTGACATTGAAGTTTCTGGTTATCAATGGCATATTGGATAAATTTATCAATATTATTTTTTGTGATAAAATCATAATCATCGAGAATTTTTTGAACAGAAACAGCATCATCCCTGTCAAGCAGATTCAGAAAGATTTTAGAGAAATACTGCCGGATATAGTCTTTCAGTTCTGTATTTTCCGGATTCTGAAAGAACATCTGCCAGAGCAGGTCATATTTTACAGAAGTACTGACTCTCATGCTGTAATCTTCCCTGAGAATCATTTCAATTGTACGCTGAAGATAGGTGAATTGATACCAATCTGAAAAATCTATATGAATTTTCAGATTTCTGTACCGGAGTTCATGCAGATTGTCACAACTGCTGAATGCATAAGAATCTATAAATCTGACACTATCAGGAATCCGGACAGTTTGCAGAGAATTGCAGGCAGTGAATGCCATATCACCGATTTTATAAAGATTTTCCGGCAGAATGATTTCTTCCAAAGCTTTGCAGTTTAAGAATGTCTTTGAACAGATTTTTGTCATGCCAGACGGAAGAATTATCTTTTTCAGAGAAGTACATTTCTCAAATGCGGATACACCGATATTTTTCAGACTTTCCGGAAGGGTGATTTTTTTCAGATTTACGCAGTCTTTAAAAGCTCTGGCTTTTATCTGGGTGACACCATCCGGAACGATGACGGATTCTTCATCATCGGTGCAGTTTATCAGGACTTTTCCGGATTTACTGTATTCGATACTCATAAAATTTATCCCTCTTTTCAAGGTTCGGTGAGTTCTGCCGTCCGTCCCCACAGCCGGCAGAACCGGATTGATAGCATCTATATCATGTTATTATTATAGCATATCAGATGTTCAGAAATTGCATAACTGGAACATTTTTCAAAAATTTCATAAAGGAGATTTCTTATGGAACACGAAAGAATTATCTATATCTTGGAATATCTCACCAATCATACGGATGAGAAAAAGAAAGTTACTATCCGAGAAATTCAGAATTATCTCGCCCGTCAGACGAATTTAGGGGATGTTTCGGCACTGACCATCCGGAGGGACATCAGTCGTTTGCAGACAACCGGACATAACATTCAGGTCAGCCACGGCGCGCACAATACGGCGGAATATTATCTTGTCCGGAAGGGCTTCACATTCAATGAAATCCGGTTTATTGTGGATTCCGTCAGTATCAATAAATTCCTGTCGGACGGGCAGAAACAGCGATTAATCAAGAAATTCGAGGGTTTATGCTCCGCCGAGGAAGTGCATCAGCTTATCAGCCGGATAGCCCTGAACAGTCAGGCCGCGCCTTCGCTGAATCTGCTCGAAAATCTTGAAAAAGTGCATAAAATCATCTCTCAGAAACGGAAAATCAATTTCGAGTACGGCAAGTATGATACACATAAACAGATTCACTATTACAGCAAGCGGCGCGATATGATTCCGTGCAAGGTGATTTATTTCAATGAAAGATTCTATCTGAAATGTCTGGAAGAATCCTCGCAGAATGTCCGGACTTACCGAATCGACCGTATGAAGCGCATCACGGCCGGAGAACAGACAGCAGTCAAGGCAGTTCTGTCACGGCCGGATGGCGTGGTTCTGGATATTTTCGAGCCGGAGGAATTCACTTTTATCACACTGAAAATCAAGCGGTTTCTGCTGGATGATATGCTGGAGCAGTTCGGCAGATATGCAAGCGTACTGGATTCTGATTCTCCGGAAACGGTTCTGATACGGGCGAAAATCGGCATCGGGCACGGGTTTTACAGATGGGTGATGAAATACGGTCAGGATATGGAAATCATTGCGCCGGAGCATGTCCGTGCGGAATTTGCATCCAGAATCCGCAGTGTTTCGGAACTGTATCAGAAATAGAAAAATGCCGTATCGTGCAGATACGGCATTTTTTCGTTATGCAGGAACGCTGACGGGTTCTGTTTCTTCGGCAGAAGTGTCAGCAGATTCTGGAATTTCAAGCTTTTTGGGAAGGGCTTTTTTCTGTTCTTCGGTATCGTTGAGCGATGCCGTATAGAGATATTCCAGCTTATTCCGGAGCATATCGCGTTCTTTAGAAACGGCTTCGAGATGGCGTTGCAGGGCAATATCACTCTGTTCAGCGGATTCAGCCGGTACAGACTGCTGTTGTACTTCTGATAACCGAGCATTCTGAACAGTAAGTTCTTCGACCTGTCTGGTGAGCGTTTCTATCTGCGCATTCTGTGCAGTAAGGTCTTCGACCTGCTTGGTGAGTTCCTGATTCTGATTTGTGATTTCTTCAATCTGTTTGCTGAGAGCAACGGTCACATCCGGCTGAGACTGCGCCACTTCCAGTTTTTGATTTTGTTCTTCGAGAGTCTGGATTCTGGCTTTCAGTTCCGTAATCTGTTTATTTTGATTATTCTTGTCCTGAGTGAGGTCTTTTTTCAGTTTTTGATTTTCCTCTTTTTCGCGTTTGAGATTGGTTTCCAGTTCGCTGATTTTCTCATTCAGGGCAGTACGTTCAGATACGAGCTGTTCTTCCTGTGTAAGAAGTTCAGCCGCTTTTCTGAGATTTTCTTCTTGCTTTTGCTTGTTTTCTTCTTCGTTTTTCCGCAAGTCTTCTTTTTTTTTCTTGTATCTGTCCTTTTCTTCTTTCAGCGTTTCGGCGAGCTGGCGAAATACGGCCACTTCCTGCTTATAGGAAAGCGTTTCGGATTTGAAATTGGATTTCTCAATTGCAAATTTTTCCTGTTCTTCTTTCAGCTGGGTTTCCAGCTTGAAGATTCTGGATTCA
>JAFUWP010000159.1 GCA_017483405.1 Oscillospiraceae bacterium
CTCAGGGCGTTGACCCCGAACTCGATTTCTCCAACATGCCCGAACTGACTGAACTCTACGAACGTGTCACCAGAATGCAGGTCTATGACCGTCAGCCATACAGCGGAAAGCTTGTCTTTGCGGCGTTCAGCGGTTCGCATCAGGATGCCATCGCAAAGGGTATGAAATTCCGTGAAGAACATGACCCGAATCACTGGAATGTTCCCTATCTGCCGATTGACCCGACTGATGTCGGCAGAGTCTATGAAGCAGATGTTATCAGAATCAACAGTCAGTCCGGCAAGGGCGGTATCGGCTATCTGCTGGAAACGCAGTACGGCCTCGACCTGCCGAAAGCTATGCGCGAAGAATTCGGCTATATCGTCAAAGGCATTTCCGACCATGCACACAAGGAACTTCTTCCGGATGAAGTGCATGAAATCTTCCTGAACACTTATGCCAATATCAGAAAGCCTCTGGAATATCAGGAAATTCACTATGTTCAGAAAAATAACGACCAGACATTCATTCAGGCATCTCTGTCTCTCACCAAGAACGGCGAAGCTTATACGCTCAAATCTGACGGCGCAAGCGGAAGACTGGATGCTGTCAGCAACGCTCTGAAAGCATTTACCGGTGTGAAGTTCACCGTACAGACCTATAACGAACATGCGCTGACAACAACATCCGAATCCGAAGCCGCCGCTTATGTTTCCATCAAGGCAGATGATAAAATTTTCTGGGGTGTGGGCATCAAGAAAGATATTTCTGAAGCCTCCGTTGCCGCATTGTTCAGCGCGCTGAACAGATACCTCTCTGACAAGAAATAATCGAAAGGATTGCTGATTCATGATAACAAGCATTAATCCGCAAGGCACATGGCAGTTTTTCGCTGATGAAGATAAAAAATATTCTGCTCCGCCGGAAGTGTTTGCTGATACCATTCAGCTCTCCGGCACAACTGCAACAAATCACAAAGGAAATTATAATTCCGGACGGGAAACAGACTGTCTGACGGAATTATATCCCTATTCCGGAAATGCGTGGTTTCAGACAGAAATCCGCATTCCGGAGCAGTTCCGGAACAAAAAGGCAGAATTGTTTTTAGAACGCACACGCATTACGAAATTATGGATTAATCATAATTATATCGGCTCTTATAACAGCTTATGTACACCGCACAGCTATGATATATCGGCTTATTCCGGAAAGGAAAAACTTCTGATTACTATCTGTGTGGATAATTCCGATTATCCCACCAAAGGCGGACACATGACCTCCCCCGATACCCAGACAAACTGGAACGGCATCACCGGCGAAATGTCCATTCGTTTCTATGATAAGAACAATATCCGAAATGTGAAAACTTCTGTCGATATGCAGAAACGGGAAGTTACATTCAAGTTTCTGACGGGCGGTTCATTCGACTGGATGCAGGCCAGAGGTGAATGGTTCGACATCGGCGGAAAAATTCAGGATATACTTCCGCAGACACTGGAGGTTCTGCATGAGGATAAGCATCACGCACGGGCAGTTTTCAAGTTAAGTGACAATGCGCCTGTATGGGATGAATATCATCCTGTTTTATGCAGAATGACTCTGCATCCGGCCGACAGCACCGATAATACCGAAGTTTGTTTCGGCCTGACGGATTTCAAAGCCGATGGTCTGGAACTGAAAAGTCACGGACGGCCTGTCTTTCTCAGAGGCAAGCATGACGGCATGATTTTCCCTCTCACCGGACACGCGCCGACAACTGTTGAAGAATGGCTGAAAG
>JAFUWP010000160.1 GCA_017483405.1 Oscillospiraceae bacterium
GTTCGGCGAAAGCGAAGGAAAGGACCATAAGGGTATTTTCCCTGCATCCGTAGTATTCTCCCCCGACCTGCACTCTATGGGTCAGTACGTTCAGGAAGGCTCTCGACTGATGTTCGAGACTGTTGTAGATATTAAAACACCTAAGCAGGATTTCTATCTTGAAAAGGATGAAGCAAATCTCGATGGTCTGAACTTCCTCTGCGGTCAGAATATGTCCGTTGTCAACAGAAAGGCTTTCGAGGGTACTATCTTAGCTCATACCGAAGGCGGCGTTCCGAACATGATTCTCGAACTGGAAGACACAAGCGAATTCAGCCTCGGCTATCTGATTTACTTCTTCGAGAAAGCCTGCGCTGTATCCGGCTATCTGCTGGGTGTAAATCCGTTCAATCAGCCTGGTGTGGAAAGCTACAAGTCCAATATGTTCGCACTGCTCGGCAAGCCTGGCTATGAAGGCGCAAAAGCTGAACTCGAAAAGAAGCTCGGCTATTAATAAAATAATTTATAAAGGAGTTTTACACATGATTCAGATTATTACTGGCAGAAAAGGCACTGGCAAAACCAAGAACCTCATCGACAAAATCAATACAGCTGTTGCTGAAACAAACGGCTGTCTGGTCTGCATCGAAAAAGGCGAAACCCTCAGACGTTCCATCAGCTACAAAGTTCGCTGGGTAGGCGTGGAACAGTTCGATATTGCAGGCTATGAAAATTTCTATGGCTTTATTGCAGGTATGCTCGCAGGCAACTATGATATTAAAGAAATCTTTGTTGACGGCATCCTGAAAATCGGCGGTGCGGATTTTGATACTCTCGGCGCAATGTTCGCTAAGATTGATGCCCTCACCGGCAAAGATACTGCTGTGACTTTCACTGTTTCCGCTGACAATTCCGAACTGCCGGAATCTGTTACAAAATATCTTTAATTTTCAGGAAAATAATTTCTGAAAAAACTCTTGACAAGCAGGGAAGAATCTGCTATAATAAAATTTGTAGTGCTTCATGCTTTCAAAAGAACGGAGAATCATGTATTATGCTGATGAACATCAAGAAGATTCTGAATATTCCGGCAACTTCCGAGAAGTTTGACTTCACTGTTCCGGATGACAGACTGGAGCTTGTCCGCGGTTATGTGTTTCATACGCCCGTGCAGGTGACAGGTGATATTGTCAATCATGCAGGTGCTGTCGTTCTGAAACTGCATATCTCGTTTTCTCTGCTTGTCACCTGCGACAGGTGTCTGAAAGAAACTGTACAGGCGTTTTCCTACGATACAGAACATCTGGTTGTCAGATTCCTGAATGATGAGGAAAACGAAGAAAATTATGTGGTTGCTAAGGCGGAAAGCATTGATATTGCTGAAATTGCTGTTGCTGATTTGCTTCTTGAACTGCCCACCAAAATGCTCTGCAAAGAGGATTGCAAAGGCTTATGCCCAGAGTGCGGCTGTGACAGGAATCTGACAGAATGCAATTGCATGACCAAAATAGAATTTGAATAATCAGAAAGGGGATAAGAATCATGGCTGTACCGAAGAGAAAAACTTCCAAAGCAAGAAAAAATAAAAGACGCAGTGCCGTTTGGAAGCTGGACGCTCCTGCTATGTGCAGATGCGACCACTGCGGCGAACTGAAAGCACCTCACAAGGTTTGCAAGAACTGCGGTTTTTATAAGGGCGTTGAAGTTCTGAAAATCGACGTAATGTAATTTTTTACATGCAAAGTCACGGCGGAGAGAGGAAAATACTTCTCTCCGCTGTTTTTATTATCCGGAAAGGGGTATGCTATGAATGAAAAACCACAGTCTGGTGAAATCCGGTTTCAGCCGAAATTTAAAATCTTGTCTTCGATATTTTTGTTATTGTGCATGATTTTATTTGTTGTGCTGGCTGTCCGGACGACGGAAAAAATATTTTGCTGGGTGATGTTTTTAGCCTGCTGTCTGCTGTTCGGCTATGTTGTTGTCATATTCTGGCGATACAGATTTTCTTATGACAGCAGTACAGATATGTTTTCTTATCAGAAAGGCATTCAGAAAGAAATCCGTTTTCCGGTTTCGGATGTCACGGAAATTCATACTAGACAGGAAGAAAGATATGTCAAAGGCGGTCGGACTGTCTATGATATACTCTGCATCCAAACCGAAGAACAACAGCTTGAAATCATTTATCACAGTGACCTTGACTTCTATGCCAATACACTGGATATAGAAAAACTGACTGCTTATATCAGTCAGAGAAATCTGTAACATTTCCGGAATATCCGGCACTAACTTAGTAAATATAATGAAAAGGAGCGTTTCTTATGGCAGAAATTACAGTATTAGGTTCAGGCGCATTCGGGCTTGCGCTGGCGGTCATGTGCCGCAACTGCGGTCACGATGTAACTGTATGGTCAAAATTTGAAGAAGAAATCAACGAAATCAAAACCACCGGAGAACTTTCCGGAAAACTCCCCGGGGTGAAGATTCCTTCCGATATACTTCTGACAACGGATATTTCTACCGTTTCCGGAAAAGATGCTGTTCTGATTGGCATTCCGACTTCTTTTCTGAGGGGTGTTGTACAGGAAGCCTCTCCCTATCTGACCGAAAACACGATTCTTGTCAATACGTCTAAAGGTCTGGAAGCCGGAACGTATAAGCGCATGAGCGAAGTCATTCACGAAGAAGCCCCTAAGAATCCGATTGTCATCCTGACAGGACCTTCCCATGCCGAAGAACTTTCCAAAGGTATTCCGACAACCGTTACAGTCGCGAGTCAGGATGTCAAATATGCGGAATATATTCAGGATTTATTCACCTGCGGAACGCTCCGGCTGTATGTCAATATTGATGTTATCGGATGCGAGCTGGGCGGTTCGATGAAGAATATCATCGCATTGGCGGCCGGCATCAGTGACGGTTTAGGATTCGGGGATAATACCAAAGCCGCGCTCATGACAAGAGGAATTCATGAAATCACCTGTCTCGGTCTGGAATGCGGCGCGGAAATGGATACCTTCGCCGGTCTGAGCGGTCTGGGAGATTTGATTGTCACATGCACCAGTATGCACAGCCGCAACCGCAGAGCAGGTATCTTAATCGGGCAGGGGGTATCTCCGGAAGAAGCTGTCAGACGGGTCGGCACGGTAGAGGGATATTACTGCTGTGAAGCGGCTTACGGACTGGCCAAGAAAATGGGTGTCCCGATGCCTATCAATGAAGAACTGCATCATCTGCTGTTGGAAAACGGCGATGTCCGCGAATCCATGAAGAAACTCATGGGCAGACCGAATCGCCATGAATGCGAACACTATATTACTGCTGAACAGCTTGCCAAACTCGGACAGGTATAAAAGAGGTAGCTATGAATTTATTATCACAGATAGAAGATTTCATTCCTGAAACCAGTCAGGAAGAATCCGCAAAACAGGAGTTATTAAAATTAATTCAGAAATATGATAAAGAAATATTATCAAGAGAGTGCGAAGCCGGACATATCACATGTTCCGGCTTGGTGCTTTCTCCGGATTTGAAGAAAACACTCATGGCCTATCATCTGATATATCAGTCAGTCGGCTGGCTGGGCGGTCATGCCGATGGTGAAGAAGATTTATCAGGGGTAGCGTTTCGGGAAGTGCAGGAAGAAACTTCCATCCGGAAGGTATATTTCTTATCGAAGAAGATTCTTTCGATTGATATTCTGCCTGTTCCGGCACATGAAAAGCGTGGGAAACATGTTCCGGAGCATCTGCATTATAATGTAACTTACGGCTTTATCGCGCCGGAACATCAGGAAATTGCCGATAAGCCTGACGAAAACAGAAACGTCCGCTGGCTGGAAATTGATAAGATTCCGGAATTCTGTACGGAAAAACACATGATTCCGATTTATCAGAAAATTATCGCAAGAATGAAGACGATTGCCGGAGAGAAAACCTTAATTCCGGAGCGTATGAAACATCCCCTTCTGGATTGGTATCCGGAGCATCATCGGGATTTGCCGTGGAGACGGGATAAAGAGCCTTATCATGTATGGATTTCGGAAATCATGCTTCAGCAAACGAGAGTCGAAGCCGTGAAGAATTATTATCAAAGATTTCTGGAAGCCTTGCCGGATGTGAAGGCTCTTGCGAATTGTCCGGAGGATAAACTTCTGAAATTATGGGAAGGGCTTGGATATTATAACCGTGTCCGGAACATGCAGAAAGCTGGTCAGACGGTTATGCAGGAATATCAGGGGAAATTTCCGGCGGATTATGATAAAATCAGAGCACTGTCAGGCATCGGGGACTATACAGCCGGAGCAGTCTGTTCTATCTGCTGGAATCTGCCGACTCCTGCCGTGGACGGAAATGTACTGAGGGTTCTGGCAAGACTCGAAGAAGATTTCCGGAATATTCTGGATAATGAAGTCAAGAAGGATTTCACGGAACAGCTTTCAGGAATCTATGATTCCGAACATGCCGGAACGCTCACGCAGGCACTGATGGAACTCGGCGCGACAGTATGCATCCCGAACGGCGCGCCGAAATGTGAGATATGTCCGGTAAGGGAAATCTGCATGTCGAATCGGAATCGCAGTCAGGATATTCTGCCGGTGCGTGAGAAAAAACAAAAGCGCAGAACGGAACAGAAAACTGTATTCGTTCTGCGGTATGAAGATAAAATCGCCGTCCGGAAACGCCCTGCAAAAGGACTGTTGGCCTCTCTCTGGGAACTGCCCAGTCTGGAAGGAGTTCTCACACCGGAAGACTGCATCCGGACATGCAGTGCGTGGGGTGTCCAGCCCAGAGAACTGATAAAAATCAACCAGAGAAAGCATGTGTTCACGCATATCACATGGGAGATGCAGGGCGTTTTCCTCAAATGCGGTCAGCAGAATTCTGATTTTGTATGGGCGAATCCCGATGAACTGGAGAGCGTGTATTCTCTGCCGACAGCGTTCCGGTGCATTTTATCGGAGTAATTCCTGACGGAGGTATAATAATAATTTTTTTTCACGGCGCGAAACTTGGACTTGTGTCATACCGAGTTTTTCGGCGGTTCTGACCTGCGTCAGATTTTGATAATAACGAAGTTCCAGAAGATGTCTGTCTTTCGGGTCGAGCTGATTCATCACCTGATGCAGGGCCAGACTGTCACTGATTTTTTCGTCCGGTGCTTCGACAGCGATGTCAATCTGATTTTCATCTTCATCGGAAGAAGTCAGCGAAACTGCCGGACTGACGGCGCATAAAGCCATAGAGACTTCTTCGGCAGTGGAATTTGTTTTTTCAGCCAGAACGCTCAGAGGCGGGTCGATGCCGGATTTTTTCAGGGAAGTTTCCCGAATCTGCTGAACTTTCATAGCGAGTTCGCGCAGGCCTCTGGAAACGTGAACCGTTCCGGATTCGCGGAATAACCGCTTGATTTCCCCTAGAATGACCGGAACGGCATAAGTCGAAAACTGTACACCGCGTTCGGTATCAAAGGCATTGGAGGCTTTCACAAGGCCTTCGCATCCGGCGGAATATAAATCTTCATAAGGGATGCCCCGATTCCGGAAACGATTGGCACACAGATGCACCAGACCGAGATTATCTTCCGGACGGGGACGGTCAGTCTTCTGATTCTTCTGCATGAATCTGACCGAGTTTCCGGCGCATGGTGACGGAAGTGCCGTTTCCGGCGGCACTTCTGACATGAAGGGAGTCTGTAAATTCCTGCATGATGGCGAAACCTAATCCGGCGCGTTCTTCTTCGGGAGCGGTGGTATAAAGGGGAGTCATGGCTTTTTCAATATCGGGGATGCCGCATCCTTTATCGCTGACGCGTATGTAGAGTACTCTATCAGGGAGCATACGCAGGCATACGGCCACTTCTCCGGAACAGTTCCGATAGCCGTGGACAATGGCATTGGTAACGGCTTCTGAAATGACGGTTCTTAAGTCA
>JAFUWP010000161.1 GCA_017483405.1 Oscillospiraceae bacterium
ATCGCCGGTCGCATCGCGGAAGTGGAAGATAACCGGCAAATCGAGTTCTTTTGCGAGCTGGATTTGAGAAATCAGGAATTGTTTCTGCATATCGGCATCAGCTTTTCCGCGATAGTAATCGAGGCCGATTTCGCCGATGGCTTTACATTTTTCGTAGCTAGCGAGTTCGCGGAGCTGGTCGAGCCAGTCATCGGGGAGATTCTCGATATGACTGGGATGAATGCCGGCACTGCAATAGATATAATCATATCTGCGGGCGAGTTCGGCACTCTGATGACAGTCAGAGAGTTCGACTCCGGCGAGCATGATGTATCTGATACCGTTTTCGGGAAGAATTTTTTTCAGCAGTTCTTCCCTGCCGTTATCGAATCGGGAACTTGCATAGTGAGCATGGGTATCGAAAATATTCTGATAAGGCATATCTGAGGTCACTCTCCTATTGTTTCGGCAGGAACGGCCGCAGACTGCTGACCGAAGTATTCGGAAATGCTCTCCTGAAAATCGCTGTCGAGGACGAACATGCCGTCAGAAGAAGTGCTTCCGGTTGCCAGTCTGAACGTACAGATACGGCTTCCGTAAGTGTACATATATTTGAGCGCGGATTTTTCGTTGCTGTAATCGATAGAAGAAATATCCGTATTCATCATATTAATCAAAGTTCTGAAATTGGAATCCATAGAGGCAACAATTCTGTCATAGTCGGTCTGGTTAATCATTTCGGAAATGACATCGGATGCAATGGCACTGCGTTCGCTTTCGCCGTTCTTGAAGAAAGGATTTGTGATAAGCTTTTCAATCTGAGAAGGCCCTAGATACTGTACTTCTTCGCTGTCGGCAAATCCCTGTGTGCCGAGCGGAATCTGATAATTGACACCTGCAAAGATATTGCAGATTTTCTGGAAAGATTCCGAATTCAGGATAATATATCTGTCGGCATAGACACCTGCTTCATTCTGGATAGCGTTCATCGCGCCCTGAATGCCGTTGGTCTTGTAGAAACTGCTGAGAGTATCCTGACGGCCGTCCACGATGGCGAGCATATTGGACGGGAACGCAACGAGAATGATTTTCTTCTGTGCAGGCAGAACTCTTGCGGCCATGAAGGTGAGAGGACTGGCATCACTGGCTTCATCGAGCACGAACATGAGCGTCATGTTATCGGCCTCTGTCGGCTTGACGACACTGCTGGGGATGGAGCGGATGTCCTCTTTGGCACTGAGCTGATTGAACAGGTACATTGCAATACCGCCGATACCGACAATACCCAGCAGGAATGCGAGCAGAAACGGGATGGCGACATGACCTTTTTTCTGTTTTCTGTGTTTTGGCATAATAAAAATCCTCCTTGATGATGTACACACATCTGCATAATTGCATAATGCGCAAACGGTTTTTTTGATTTTTCTGGATAAGCTGCTAAAAATCTGAAAGTTTGTGATGCCCCTTGCATTTTTGGGGAAAGCGTGTTATAATAGAATAGAAACGCATGACGACTGGTCAGAAATTTATTTTTTCGACAGGCCACTGTTCCGGCTTAGGGAGATAGAAAAGCTGTGGATTGGCTTCAATCCGGCAGACGGCGAGTTTTTTCTGTTTGGCATAGCTGACGGTCTGGAACGAGCCGGAACGCTCCAGCGAACAGACAGCGATAATCGCAGAAGAATGGTCTACCAGAAAATGATTTCTGGCGGCAAACAGCATGTCATTTTTTCGGCCGCTGTGGCGGAGATATTCACCCTCAAGGCGGATGAGCGCATCAAAATGTGCTTTCATGAAATTGAGGTGTGTCATGCTGTAGTGCCTGTCGCGGAAGAAATCTTCATAATTCCGGCAGGGCTGTACGCCGATGATACGGATATGGGGATATTCCGTCCGTTTCCGGAAAAGATATTCCGCGGCGAGGTAGTCGATGCCGTCCGCCATGCCGTCAAGAAAGCATACATAACCCTGTTCCAGTGCGGAATCAATATAATAATACAGGGTTTGCAGCAAGCCGGCAAGCAGAGTGCCATCGGGGAGCTTATCGGGTCTGTGGCCTGTAAAGCAGAGAGTCTGTTCGGTGCTGACAGGCAGCAGGTCGGGATAAAGTTCTTGTATCGGGTTCATGTTTGAAAGCCTGCACCTCCATTGTTTGATTAAAATCATTTCTATTATAGCATATTCAAGCATAAACTACAAGTACAATTTATGATTTTTTTA
>JAFUWP010000162.1 GCA_017483405.1 Oscillospiraceae bacterium
GAACCTTCGCCGTTATTGTAGGAAAATTCCCATTCCAGATTCAGTGACCATGCATTCTGGATAGTCTCGGAAAACGGCTTTTCCTCCGATATACCGTCCAGAAGTTTCAGCATGGCCTGCAATCCGCCGGAATTCCGGTCATCAGAGATTTCATTCACAAGAATCATATCCATCCGGAAATCATCCGCGAGCTGGCCGAGCAGTCCTTCATGCAGGGCGTTGACAAGTTCTTCCACATTCTGATAGTCATAGACTTCATTCACCTGATAATCTGTATATAACGGCAGAGCCACAGAAGCATACAATTCCGGATTGTTCTGCTCGATTGCGCCCAGATAATCGGCCACCGCACTGATTTGTTCCGGCTCGAAGAATCGTCTGTCCCATGTCATGGGCACGGTATAGCTGTTTTTATCTGATTTCATGGTTGCGCCGTAAGGGAGTTCTTCTTCTGTATAGCTGGTTTTCTGTTTCTGCGAGGCGCATCCGGTCAACATCAGACAGGCCAGCAGAAGACAAAGTAATTTCTTCATAAAAATCCATCTCCTGAAAAAAATCAGCAGGGCAGAATATCCCTGCTGATTCTATTTTAATCTATCGCGATGAATTTGTCAAGTGTCTAAATTTGTCCTTCCAGCACAACCCGTAATTTCTTGATGATTTTCTTTTCTAGTCTTGAAATATAAGACTGCGAAATGCCGATTTTTTCAGCGACTTCTTTCTGCGTACATTCGCGCTTTCCGTTCAGGCCGAACCGCAGTTCCATGATTTCTTTCTCGCGTTCCGGAAGGGAATCCACTGCATTATGGAGCATCTCGCGTTCGGCCTCCCACTCTATGCCGCGGCTGACAATATCATCATCCGTGCCCAGCACGTCCGATAATAATAACTCATTGCCGTCCCAGTCGGTATTCAGCGGTTCATCTATCGAAATTTCTCCCTTATACTGCACGGCTTTTCTCAGGAACATCAGAATTTCATTCTCGATGCATCTTGAGGCGTAAGTCGCAAGCTTGATATTCTTGTCCGCCTGAAATGTCCCCACGGCCTTGATTAATCCTATCGTCCCGATGGAAATCAAATCTTCCAGACACACCCCCGAACTCTCGAATTTCTTTGCGATATAGACAACCAGTCTTAAGTTATGCACTATCAGTGTTTCTCTTGCGTGAGGGTCGCCGGCTGATAATTTCGCAAAAACCGAAATTTCTTCCTCTCTCGTCAGCGGCGGCGGCAAAGTATCCGCACTGTTGATGTAATCTACCGTACAGCCGAATAATAACTGTTTCAGAAATGCACGAATCCGGTTCAGAATCTTCATGTCAGAATCCTCCTTAAAATCGCATGAGCTTCGGATTGAAAATCGCTTTTCCGTTTTCCTGTGCGCCGATGCCGATTAAAGCATCTACGGTTTTTGCCGTTCCGTATTCCGGCGAAATAATAATTTCATCCGGCTGAAATACTTTCAGTGTACCGCTTCCGGCAACTGTCAAGTAAGGTACGATATGACTGTGCTCCGGTTCTGCCATCGCGCCGAGCAGAGTCCTGTCGCAGATAATGACAGGCTTTCCCGTGTAAAAATCCGTCAGGGAATTCCCTGTATCCGCTAACCCCTCCATACATGCCGTCTGCTGATGATATTTGACGGCTATCTGATAAGTATTCTCGCAAAACTGATTTCTGTCATATAAAAATTGCATGACAGATAATAAAATATATGCCGTGACGGTAAATGCTATCAGAGAGATAAGAGAAATATCAAAATAATAACATCCGTTCCGATGTAGGCTTGTCATCTGACTGCATACCGAAAGTGCATACATCCCCCCAGCCGTCAGAAAACTAATCCCGAAAAATGACATGCAGTTCCGGAGGATTCTCTTTCTTCCGAACGCTGTCAGGCATATCAGAAACGCCGTCAGTAATTTCATCATCCACGAAAGCAGAAACGGCATCTCCGGCAGAAATACTAACAATGAACTGAGACTCCCTATGCCTGCCCCTATAAATCCCTTCCAGAAGATAAATCTTGTATGTGTCATCCGTGCTGTCATGCATAATAACAGATAATTCATGTATAGATTAAAAATCAGTAATACGTCAAGATAGATAATCTGCATAGGCAGTCCCGTCCTTTGCTGATTCTATTATAGCATATCCCGCTTGTCGGATTCTGTCATTTCCTGACAGGCACAAAAAAATTTTTCTGCATAACCAGTAAATTCCGGTAGCATAATTTCTGTAAAGCAAAATCAAGAAAGGATGTATCTCAATGGCATATCATAAAGTAGTCATTTCAGGTATCAATACTTCCGAACTCAAAGTCATGGGCGAAGAAGAAAAAATGAAACTCCTTAAAGAATTCAAGGAAACCGGTGACAAGAAAATCCGCGATAAGCTCATTAAAGGCAATCTCCGCCTTGTCCTCAGCGTGATTCAGCGATTCGCCGGACGCGGTGAGGATGTCGATGATTTATTTCAAATCGGCGTGGTAGGCTTAATCAAGGCAATCAATAATTTCGATTTATCTAAAGAAGTCAGATTCTCGACTTACTGTGTTCCGATGATTTCCGGCGAATTACGGCGGTATCTGCGCGATTATAATCAGATTAAAGTCAGCCGTTCGATGCGCGATTTGGCTTACAGAGCCATTCAGGCAAGAGAAAAACTGACAAATCAGTTCATGAGAGAACCTACTATCGAAGAAATCGCTCAGGAAACC
>JAFUWP010000003.1 GCA_017483405.1 Oscillospiraceae bacterium
CTCAGATTGTGCTGAATATGAATGGCCGAAATCCGGAGCTGATATTTTTTCTGCCATCTGAGAAGGCAGAACAGAAGACAGACGCTGTCCGCACCGCCGGAGAGCGCACAGGTAACGGCCTGATTCTGAATCTGTTCCCGTTCGAGGAACTGACGGACAGCATCAAGCGGGCGCATCGGATTCTCCATAGATGAGAATCTTGTATACTGACCGTCCCATATCAGATTAGCTGTACCGCATTCGCCGTGACGGTTTTTAGCGACAATGCATTCTGCAACATTCGGAGTTTTGCTGTCTTTATTATAATACGCATCGCGGTAGAGGAATAACACAATATCGGCATCCTGTTCGATAGAGCCGGAATCACGGAGGTCAGAGAGCATCGGCCGTTTATCGGTACGGCTTTCAGGGCCTCTGGAGAGCTGAGAAAGCAGGATAACAGGCACATTGAGTTCTTTCGCCATGATTTTGAGCTGACGGGTAATTTCGGCCACGACTTGCACTTTATTTTCAGTCCGGAGGGTACTCTGAATCAAACCGAGATAGTCAATGACGACAAGACCGAGATTTTTCATTCTGCGGAGTTTAGACTTAATCTGCGGAACGGTAATGCTGGCAGTATCATCAATATAAATCGGCTGATTGCTGAGGTAACTCGCGGCGACAGCGAGACTTGTCCATTCTTCCCCAGGGGGGATGCGTCCGCTACGGAGTTTATTGGAATCAATTCTTGCGATGGATGACAGCAGACGGGAGGCAAGCTGTGTTTTCGGCATTTCCAGCGAGAAGATACAGACTGCTTCATTGGGATGTGTTTTAGCGACATTTTCGGCGATATTGAGGGCAAACGCTGTTTTACCCATAGCCGGACGGGCGGCGATAAGAATCAGGTCTGACTTGTTAAGACCGGAAATCAGGCTGTCAAGATAGGCAAATCCTGTGCCGATGCCTTTATATTTTTCCCTGTCAGGCCCTGCGAGCCGGCCGATTTGTTCATAAGTTTCGGCAACAATTTCGCGGATGGGAGTCAGACCGCTGACATCGCGCCCCTGTCGGATGGCGAAAATCTGTTGTTCGGCACTGTCAAGGAGCATCTGCGCGTTTGTTTCGCCGTTCTGAATATCGGCAAGAATCTGCTGAGAGACTTCGGCAAGGGAGCGGATATAATATTTATCAGCAACAATTTTGCAATAGCTGGCTAGATTGGCCGTTGTGGGAACGCTTTCGGCGAGGTTGGCGAGATAGTTCCGGCCTTCGGAGGCGGTTTCAAAGATATGGGCATTGACAGCCTTATCGAGAACGGTAACAATATCGACATGACTGCCGGAGGCGGACATACCGGCCATGATGGAGAACAAGGCTCTGTGCTGTTCGATAAAGAAACATTCCGGTTTGATATATTCCAGTACAGTACCGAGCGCATCGGGGTCAATGAGGATTGCGCCGAGGATAGTTTGTTCCGCATCGAGGCTGTAAGGCATGTTGATATTTTCAAAATCGGGCATGTGATTTCCCCTTTCCCTGAACAAAAGGCGGCTTTTGGGATGCCGCCTGTGTGATTATGCTTCGATAACTTCGATGGTAACGGATGCAGAAATACCAGTATAAAGACGGATTTCCGCGGAGAACGTACCAAAGGCTTTAATATCGGATTTAAGGACAATTTTTTTCTTGTCGATTTTGCACTGATGCTGTTTTTCGATTTCCTGAGCGATTTGCGCGGAGGTAACAGAACCGAAAAGACGGCTTCCTGTGCCGGCTTTTGCGGCGATGGTAACAGTTTTTCCATCAATGATTTTTTTGATGTCTTCTGCATTTTGTTTTTCGACATCTTTTTTATGCTGGGCGGATGCCTGCTGACCCTGTAATTTATTGATATTTTCAGGGGTAGCTTCTACAGCGAGGCCTTTTTTAAGGAGCATATTACGGGCATAGCCGTCAGCGACTTCTTTGAGTTCGCCTTTTTTGGCAGAGCCTTTGACATCCTGAATAAAGATAACTTTCATAATGAGGAATCTTCCTTTCTGTAAGTAGATATATAATTAAAAAAATTAATTATTCTGGTTTGGGAATATCTTCGGCAAGGACTTCCAGAAGCCGATTTTTAGCTTCTTCGGGAGTGATGCCGGAAATCTGGGTTGCGGCCATAGTCTGATGGCCGCCGCCGCCGAGCTGTTCCATAATGACCTGAACATTGACCGCACCGAGCGAGCGGGCGGAAATGGAAACGGAATCCTTAACGGCATAGATGACAAAAGCGGCATCTACATGAGAGATGCTCAATAATTCATCCGCGGCCTGAGGGGCAACGAGCCGGACTTCGGGGGTATTATCGGGCGCGATGGCAACAGCATGACAGCCGACAATTTCGGCAGAGCTGACAATTTCGGCACGGCTTTTATAAGTTTCGATAGAGCCGGAGAACAGGCCTTTGACTTTGACGGTATCCGCGCCGATTTTCTTGAGGTAGGCGGCGGCTTCAAAAGTTCTGACACCGGTGCGCATGACGAAATTTTTGGTATCGAGCATAATGCCGGAAAGCAGACAGTCAGCACAGCAGGCATTGACTTCTTCATTGAGCTTGAAATACTGGATGAGTTCCGTCACCATTTCACAGGCAGAGGATGCATAAGGTTCATGATGAAAGACAACAGCATTATCAACATAATTGATATTCTTTCTGTGATGGTCAATCACGACAACCTGTTTGGCGGCCTGATATAATGCAAGACTTTCGAGAATGTCTTTGTTATGGGTATCGACAATAATCAGGAGCGTATCTTCGTTGATAGTATCGAGAGCCTGTTCGGGGGTGAGGAACAATTCTTTTCCGAGTTCTTCTTCGGCAAGGGAGATAAGCTGTTTGGAGAGATTTTTTTCGGGATGGACTACGACATTGACGGGGATTTCCATCAGTCTGACTGCACCGGCAAGGCCGCAGGCCGCGCCGATGGAATCCAAATCACCGAATCTGTGTCCCATAATGTAGACATTGCCGCTGTTGAGAATCAGGTCCTGAATCGCACCGGCGATAATTCTGGTTTTCGCTCTTGATTTTTTCTCGACACCTTTGGAGACACCGCCAAAGAAACGGAAACCGCTTTCTGTTTTAACAGCGGCTTGGTCACCGCCTCTGCCGAGTGCCATATCGAGGCACTGCGCGGCAAGGGCTTCACTTTCCTGCATACTTGATGCGCCGTGCCCGACACCGATGGAGAAAGTCAGACAGTTCTTTTCATCGGCGCGGATATTTCTGGCTTCATCAAGGATACTGAATTTTTCGGCGATAAGCCTTTGCACATGTTCTTCTTCCAGAACGGCGATGAACCTGTTATTTTTGAGCCGTTTCAGAATGCCGTTTGTCTGCGAGATGAACTGTTCGAGCAGTTTTTCGACTGCGGCACTGACTTCGAGACGGGTACTTTCCTTAGCGTTCTGAATTAAGTCTTCATAATTATCGACCACAATCAGGAGGACGCACGGACGGGAATTCTGATAGAGCAGTTTTGTTTTTTGAAGTTCGGTCATATCCGACCACAGGAAGGCGGTCAGATTTTTTTCCTGACCGGAATAGGCAACAGCCTTGACCTGATAATAGCAGTCCTGCCAGTGGATTTCCTGCACATCAAGGGAGACATCCAGCGGAAGAAATTCAGCAAGTTTTCTGCCGAACATATCTTCGGTATTGAGAATCTGTTCGCTGAAGTAGTCGTTATAATGCAGAAGGATGCCGTCTTCATCCAGAACGCACAGCCCCATATCCAGCTGTTGAAAAGTAGCGAGTTCGGCCTCGGTACATTCCTGATTCAGTTTTGCGATATAGCGGATGCGGTTTCTGGTGGAACTGAGAAGTGTGAAAGCGGCCACGCCTGCGAGCAGAAAAGCAGGCAGACTGTACAGGAAACCATATTTCAGACCGCTCCGGAATAATAAAGCAGCTGTGACGGCAGTCAGTAAAAGCAGCAGCAGGGTCAGACCCCAAAGAACTGCATGATACTTGGGCTTCACCCTTTCACGCTCCTTTCGGTAAGAATGGCATATCAGCCTTAGATTTCCATGATGATAGGCAGAATCATAGGACTGCGCTTTGTCTGTTCAAAGATAAATTCAGACATACGGTCACGGAGTTTGGTTTTGAGGGACGCCCATTCACGGAGTTCAGCATAGGAGCAGCTGTCGAGGGTACGGCGCATAATTTGTCTGGCCTGTACCATCATATCTTCTGCTTCGCGGACATAGACGAAACCGCGGGAAACGATGTCAGGGCCTGCGACAATTTCGTTTGTATTTCTCTGAATGCCGATGACGATGATGATTAAGCCGTCTTCGGCAAGATGTTTTCTGTCACGGAGCACGATAGAGCCGACATCACCGACACCGAGGCCATCCACAAGGGTGCGTCCGGCGGGGACTTGGCCGACAATCTGCATGGAAGTGCCGTCCGTTTCGATAACATTGCCGATAGAAGAAAGAATAATATTTTCTTTTGGGATACCCATTTCGAGCGCAAGTCCCTGATGCTTGACAAGGTGTTTATATTCGCCGTGCATGGGGATGAAGAATTTCGGTCTTGTGAGGGCGAGCATAAGTTTGAGTTCTTCCTGACAGGCATGGCCGGAAACATGAACATCATACATAGATTCGTAAATGACTTCCGCGCCGGATTTGAGCAGTTCGTTAAC
>JAFUWP010000163.1 GCA_017483405.1 Oscillospiraceae bacterium
GTGATGTTATGGCTTTGGAAATTCAGAATCATGTAATCACAAAATATCTCGAAGACGATGGCATGACAGAAATCAGCATTCCGGAAGGCATCAGGGAAATCGGGGAAAAGGCCTTCCGGCGGTGCGGTACGCTCGAAAAAGTGATTCTTCCGGCGAGCCTGTACCGGATAGGGCATTTTGCATTTCATCAGTGCGAAAATTTATCCTGCATCGAGATACAGAGAACGATTCACAATGTCAGCCATACAGCAGTGACAGGATGTCCGAAGCTGAACAGTATTATCTGGTATGGAACGGAAATTCCGCTGAATTCCGTCAATACCATAGAGCGTGACCATGCTTTCCAGATGATTGCAGAGAAAGATTTTGGTTATGTGCTGAAAAGCAATCAGTATCTTATCTGGTATATGTTCAGCGCAATGCCCGAAGATATGCACATTCTGATTTATATCGGCAAGCATTTTCCGGAGCTGTTCCGCATCCTGATAGAGATAAAACAGCCGGAGATTCTCAAGAAATTCTTAGCCTGCGGAAAATTTCTTCTCGAAAAAAATATTGATGATTTTATTCAGTATGCCAATCAGGTGCAGAATTACGAAGCACAGATTTTACTGACCGAATATAAATTCCGGAATTACAGCATTCCGGATATTGCAGAAAAATTCAAATTATAACCATTCAGAAAGGATTGAACATCATGGAACAAATCTTGTCACAGCAGAATATCGCTGAAAAAATTGCACTGAATTTTCAGAATCAGGTTATCTTTTTTCCGGTGCGCCATCACAGTCCGGTATGCAGTTATCAGCTCCGGAAAACCATTGAAGCCTGTCAGCCGGAAATCATCCTGATAGAAGGGCCTGAAAATGCAAATGACCTGATTTCCGTCCTTACGGATGAAAAAACAGTTCTGCCATGTGCGATTTATTATTTCTATAAAGACAAGAAAAAATATATCTCCGAAGATGCCGAAGATTATCATTGTTACTATCCGTTTCTGAATGCCTCTCCGGAATTCACGGCTATGAAAGAAGCTAAAAAACGCAATATTCCGGCGAAATTTATCGACCTTCCCTATAGTGAAATTTTAATCAACAGCCGGAACTATCAGCAGAATTATGCGGATGATTCCTATCTTGTCAAGAGCAGATTCTATCAGAAACTCTGCGAAAAAACCAATCTCCGGAGCTTTGACGAATTCTGGGAAAAATATTTTGAAATTGCCGGTCTGCGCCTTTCTCCGGAAGATTTCATCAGACAGATGTATACATATTGTATCTTAACCCGTCAGGATGCCTCAAAAGAAGAACTCGATTCCGATGGATGCACCGCCCGTGAACAGCACATGGCCTTCCGGATTCAGGAAACTATGCAGAATTATCAGAAAATTCTTGTCGTGACCGGCGGTTTTCATTCATGGGGATTATCCGAACTCCTGAAATCTAAAATCAAGCCGGTAAAACTTCATAAATTTACCGAAGAAATTCAGAATTGCTATCCGATAGCTTATTCTTATCAGGCGGCCGATGCTCTCCGCGGATATGCCTCCGGTATGATGCATCCGTATTTCTATGATAAAATTTCCGAAGCACTGGAAACTGCGGATTCTCCGGAAGGCATCTATCATCAGCAGGCACTCGATTTCCTCACGAAAACCGCTAAAGAAAGCGCGAAAAAAGATATTGCCGTTTCCATTTCGGATATTACTTCGGCATATTCCCTGATGGAAGGCCTTGCCGCTCTCCGGAATTCCCCCGAAGCTGGTATCTTTGAAATCTATGACGGCGTGACAGGCGCATTCATCAAGGGCGAAAAAACAGCGGCCTCCTCATTGCCGCTCGAAATCCTGTCGAAACTCGCAACCGGTGAAGCTGTCGGCCATATAGGTGATAAAAATCACGTTCCGCCCCTGATTTCCGATTTCGAGAATCAATGCAAAAAATTCAGACTCAAAGCCAATACCGCCGTTCCGCAGGAGGCTGAAATCTCTCTGTTCACCAGCGAAAAAGAACTCGAAAAAAGCAGGTTCTTCCATCAGATGGAATTCTTACAGACCGAATTCTGCAAAATGACAAAAGGTGCGGACTTACATGCCAATAAAGACCGCTCCAGAGTCCGCGAACTCTGGAGATACTGCCGCAGTCCTCAGACGGATGCCGCTTTAGTTGACCATACGACAGACGGCTCAACTCTCGGAGAAGCCTGTAAAACTGTCGCGTCCAAGATGATTCATCAGGAACATCGCTGTGAAATTATCGCTCATGTCAGCGTTGACTGCTTTCTGATGGGGGTCACGCTTTCTGATGCCGATATTTTCCTGATGGAACAAATCCTCGCGAATGACGGCGATTTCTTCTCCCTCGGAAACGGCCTGTATTATTTCGATATGCTCCATGAGCTAAGAAATCTCTATGATTTCGCTGACCCCTCCAATCTGAAATATATGGAACAGTGCTTTACTAAACTGATAGCCTTACTGCCGTCTATGGGCACAGTTCAGCCGGAACAGGCGCAGGAATGTATCAAAATCTGTAAGTTATTATACAACGTCTCCGGCAGAGTCTTTCCGGAACGGCAGAACGAATTCAAATCCGCTCTGCTGACCCTCTCCGAACGCGAACAGAAAGAACCTTCCGTCTACGGTGCGGCGATGGGCTTACTCTACGCACTGGACGGGAATTATCTGCAATCCGCCGAAAATGCGATGCAGGGCTATCTGACCGGCTCGCCGGCCATGAAAAAACAAGGCGCATCCTACCTCAAAGGCTTGTTTGAAACCGCTCGCGATATTGCCCTGATGGATAAGAATTTTTTAGCGATGACAGACAGCTTGCTGTCCGATATGGAATATGATGACTTTATGGAAATTCTGCCCTCTCTGCGGTTGGCTTACGGTTATTTCACACCGTTCGAGATTCAGGAAATCTCCGGAGAAGTCAGTGAATTCCACGGTCTCAAAGAGGATTTGACATCACAGACCGGTCTTGATGAAGCACTTGTCGCATTCGGCGCGGAACTCGATGCCGAAATTTTCAGGGAATTAAGAGAAAATTGTCCTGTTTAAATTTTGGATGCAACGGTATTTTCAGGAGGCATTTCACATGTTAGAAGCATTTATGTTCTTATTATGTTCGGTGATTGGCGAAACTGTTGGTGTATTTTTTAGAAATGATTTTGATATTTTTAATGATGTGCTGAGAAGATACAACGGTGAGGAAGAAAATGTGAGAATTCCTGAAAATGTCTGCTGTATTGAAAAAGGGGCTTTTTTCAGATGTTCTAAGTTAAAAAGTGTTATCATTCCGGAAAGAGTTACTTATATCGGAGATAATGCCTTTACTGACTGCCAAAATCTGATAAAAATGAATATTCCTGAAAATGTGCGGGAAATGGGGACAAATATATTTTCCAACTGTGACAACCTGACAGAACTTACTACAAAATACGGCAGTTTTCCAAAAGAAAATTATAAAATTCTGCCGGATGTATTTCAACTTTTTTCTACCAATGATGAAAAATGGATAGCACAGAATTTTTCTTGTATTATGAAAAAACTGATAAAGAATTCGATTCAGCAAACTGTTGAAAGAATTCTGCAATCGGAAAAATTTGTCTGTTATTTGGAATATGAACTGACAGACGAACTGATTCGTTATGCAATCGAAAATCAGGCTTATGAAATCCAGCTTATGCTGACAGATTATAAATATCAGCATTTTGATTTCCGGAATCCGGCAGAATATCTGAAACTATAAGGAGAAATTACTTCATGAATGCATTTGAAATCAAAGACAATATTCTGATAAAATATCACGGAAAAGAAGAATATCTCATGATTCCGGATGGCATTACGCGCATCGGGGAATATGCGTTCTGCAATCGTGAAAGTTTATGTACAGGTATTCGGCAAATCAAAGGGGTGTATATTCCGGAAGGTGTCGTTTCTATCGGATATTCCGCGTTCCGGAACTGCTACAATCTCGAAAGGGTATCCCTGCCGGAAAGCCTTGTCAGAATCGAATCCTTTGCCTTCCGTAATACCAACATCAAAGAATTGGCATTTCCGGATAATCTGCGCTATCTCAATGATGATGCTTTTTACTATCCTTGTCTGAAAAAAGTTTCTTATCGGGGTGTGATATTCTCGCCTGTATACGAGTGTTATGCACGTCTCAATATATCCCATGTGATGAAATCGCTCCGGACGGATAAAGTTTCCGCTATGGAACTTCTTCTTCAAACCGGTCAGGAACAGGCTGTCATACAATCTTATGAAAAATTTATCTCCAGAAAAAATATCGACAGGCTGATTCAAGTGGCTATTGAACAGAAAGCACATGAATTACAGCTGATTCTGACAGATTATAAATATCAGCATTGTAAATTTCAGGATATAGGAGAAAAATTCAAGCTATGAATCAGAAAGATTTTGAAATTGAAAACGGTGTGTTAATCAAATACAGGGGAAAAGGCAGTTCTGTCGGAATCCCGAATAAGTTCATCAGCATCGCCATTCCGGAAGGGGTAACAAAAGTCGGAAAATCGGCCTTTTCATGCTGTAACGGCATCGAAAGCGTTATCATTCCGGATGGTGTCGAAATTATCGGGCACAATGCCTTCTATGGCTGTAAAAATCTGAAAAACGTGCAGATTCCTGACAGTGTCAAAATCATAAAAGATTATGCCTTTTCCGGATGCAAAAATCTGAAATATGCCCGTATTCCCGAAACGGCTTCGCATATCGGAGAAAATATCTTTCAGGGAGATACTTCACTGGAAAGCTATCCGGAAGGATTTGTGATTCATCATGATGTGCTTTTGGAATATGTCGGAAATGAAGATGTCGTCATCGTTCCGGAATCCGTATGGAAAATCCGGTCTAAGGCTTTCTGCTGGAATGATATGCACACACTCATTATTCCGGATACGGTTGAGAAAATAGAGAGTGACCCCCTCTGGGGATGCAGTAACATCCGGAGCATTACCCTGCATCATATCACATTCACTGCCGAAAATAATCAACCGGAATTATACTGGAAACCCGTTTACAAGCTGATTTGTTCTGTATGGAATCTTTTCAAGAATATCGAACATGACGGAAGTATCGCCTATCTGAACAAGAGAAGGAGAGAGCTTTTCTGTCTGGATACGGAAACTTTCCGGAAACTTCTGGAAACCGGCAAAATCTTCACCGAAAATGTCATTGATAATGATATTCGCTATGCTAACGAGCATCAGCATTATGAAAAGCAGGTTTTACTGACCGAGTATAAATATCAGCATTTCGGTTTTCGGGATATTTCCGATAAATTAAAGCTATAGGAGAATTTCTATGACTGATTATGAAATCAAAGATAACTGGACATTTGTCATTTCAGAGGGCGTGACCAGTATCAAAAATTTCGCCTTTGCGCTTGATACAAGACCAAAAAGCATTATCATTCCGAAAAGTGTCACCAGCATAGGAAATTCTGCATTCGCTTTATGCAGAAATCTGCACAGCGTAATCATGCCAGAAGGGACTGTCAGCATCGGAAATGGTGCTTTTCAGGAAAGCGGGCTGAGACTGCTTGTTCTTCCGGAATGTGTCACCAATATCGGCAAAAAAGCATTGTATCAATGTTCCTGCCTGCAAACAATAGGCATTCCGGAAGGAAAAATCAATGTGAAAGCCTATGATGGTGTGACTATGGATGATAAGCTAAAACTTATCGCCATGAAAAATTATACCATGAAGATGAATCATGATATTAAATATCAACTGCTGTTTCAGATGTTTTCACTCAATGCCGACAGGGAACATCTTTCTGATTATATCAGCAAAAATATTTCCAAAATGTTCTGCTGGCTGATTGACAGGAATGAAACAGAACTGATTCAGAAACTTCTGGATTCCGGAAATTTCATCACAAAACGAAATATAGATAAATTTATTCGATATGCAATTGATAACGAAAAAAATCAGATACAGCTTCTGCTGACGGATTATAAATATCAGCATTTCGGATTTCGGGATATTTCCAATAAATTAAAGCTATAGGAGAATTTTTATGACTGATTATGAAATCAAAGACGGAGTACTTATTATTCCGGAGGGTGTCGCGGTGATTCCGGAGGGAACATTTTCCGGAAATCAAAATATCACCCGTGTCATTATGCCGGACAGTCTGAAAATTATCGGAAAAGGGGCATTTCATGGTTGCAGAAGTCTGAAAGAAATCATATTTCCGGAACAGCTTGTCAGCATCGGAAACGGTGCATTTAATGGCTGTTCGGAACTGAAAAGCATCAGGATTCCGGACAGTGTGAATCATATCGGAATAGGGGCATTCCGCTGGTGTGAGAAACTGGAAGATGTCATCCTGCCAGATTTCTTGACCATGCTCCGGAAAAAAGTATTTTCCTGTACGGCTCTGGAACATATCAAAATTCCGGAAAGCGTTGTCAAAATCGAAGAAAAAGCCTTTGAGTATGCAAATCTGAAAGAAATTTTACTTCCAGAAGTCTGCTGTATCGAAAAAAAAGCTTTTTCATACAATACAAAACTTGAAAGAATTATCATTTCTGAAAAGCTGAATGAGGTCTGTGCAAGCGCATTCAAAGGCAATATCCGTCTGAAACAAATCATCTGTCATGATATGCATTTTTCATCCTCCGGAAACTTCAGGACAGATGAGATAATTGCAGTGATTATCCGTATCAGTAAGTTTCTGCAAAATCCGGAAAATCCCGAACTTTCCGCTTATCTTGCAGAACATTTCAGAATTGTGCTTTCTGTCTGCAATGCGGAAATCCTGAAAAAATTACTGCTTTCCGGAACAATCTTCACGAAAAATAATATTGATGCATCTGTTCAGTATGCCAATCAGACAGAAAATTATGAATTTCAGCTTCTGCTGATGGATTATAAAGCACATCATATCGGCTATCAGGATATTTCTGATAAATTAAAA
>JAFUWP010000164.1 GCA_017483405.1 Oscillospiraceae bacterium
CAGAACAGACTGAAGAACTGGAGGTAAAAATTGATGAATAACAAACCTCTCCGCATCGCTCTGACGAAGGGCAGACTGGAAAAAGATACTGTCAAGCTTCTGGAGAGCTTAGGCTATGACTGTACAGCAGTTCATGAAAAAGGCAGAAAGCTGATTCTGCCGATACCGGATGGAAACTTAGAAGTCGTACTTGCAAAGGCGGCGGATGTCATCACGTATGTCGAACATGGCGTTTGTGATATGGGAGTAGTCGGAAAAGATACACTCATGGAGATGAACGGTAAATTATTTGAGTTAGTGAATCTCGGTTTCGGGAAGTGCAAGTTTGCGTTAGCGACAAAGAAGGACTATCCGTTTTATGACGGGTTTGGAGTCAAGACGATAGCATCGAAATATCCGAACGTGACGAAGGCATTTTTTGAGCAGAAGCACATGGATGTGGATATTATCAAGATTGAAGGTTCTGTTGAGCTTGCGCCCCTGCTGGGTCTGGCAGATGGTATTGTGGATATTGTCGAAACGGGAACGACTCTGAAAGAAAACGGTCTGGAAGTTGTCGAAGATGTAGCTCAGATTTCGGCTCGCCTGATTGTGAATACCGTCAGTCTGAAAATGCGTCAGAAAGAAATCGAAGATTTAGTCAAGAAAGTGGAGGAAAAAATCAATGATAAAGCAGATTAAATGTGACGGCTCTGCCGAATATGAATTCCTGAAAGAACTGGAACGCCGTTCCGGTGAAACGGATAAGAAAGTATCTGAAATTGTTTCGGAGATTATCGAAACAGTCAGAACCGGCGGTGATGAAGCTGTCAAGGCCTATACGAAAAAATTTGACGGCAACCTGCCGGAATATTATGAAGTACCTCGCGAAGTCATCAACGATGCGCTGACCAGTGCAGACCAGGAGTTTGTGAATGCGCTCCTGAACGCGCAGGAAAATATTGCAGATTTCCACAATCGTCAGAAGGTGCAGGGATTTACGAATGCCAAGCCTGATGGTGTGATTCTGGGTCAGAGAGTAAGAGGTCTGGAACGTGTCGGCTTGTATGTTCCTGGGGGAACAGCGGCTTATCCGTCCAGCGTTCTGATGAATGCAATTCCGGCGAAAATCGCAGGAGTCAAAGAAATCATCATGGTGACACCGCCCTGCAAGGACGGTACACCGAATAAAGATATTCTCGTAGCAGCGGCTATCTGCGGAGTTGACAGAGTATTCCTGTCCGGCGGAGCGCAGGCGATTGCCGCTCTGGCTTATGGAACGGAAGAAATCCCGAAGGTCGATAAAATTGTAGGCCCTGGAAATATCTTTGTCGCAACCGCTAAGAAATTATTATACGGCATTGTCGATATTGATATGATTGCCGGCCCTAGTGAAATCCTCGTGATGGCGGACGAAACCGCTGACCCGAAGTTCGTGGCCGCTGACCTGATGTCTCAGGCTGAACATGATAAACTCGCATCTGCGATTTTAATCACGACTGACCCGACACTTCCCGATAAGGTAGAAGCCGAAGTCATCCGTCAGATGAATTATCTGGAAAGAAAAGAAATCATCGAAGAATCTATGACAAATTACGGAGCGATTCTGATTGCACAGTCTAAAGAACAGGCTGTCGAACTCGCGAACGCTATCGCGCCGGAACACTTGGAAGTCGTGATGGAAAATCCGCTGGAATATATCGGAAAGCTCGATAATGCAGGTTCAGTCTTCTTAGGTTCTTATGCCTCCGAACCGCTCGGCGATTATTATGCAGGGCCGAATCACGTACTTCCGACAAGCGGAACAGCAAGATTTTTCTCTCCGCTGGGTGTGAACAGTTTCATCAAGCGTTCGAGCTACATCTATTATACAGAAGATGCCCTCAGAGAGGCCAAAGACGATATTGTTCTGATTGCTGAACGCGAAGGCCTGACCGCTCACGCAAATGCGATTAAAGTCCGCTTTGAAGATTAAGAAATTATCAAATAAACATGAATGTAAAATATCGCAGCTATGGCGAAAACAAACCGCTGATGATACTGTTAATCATTGTAATAGCAAGCTTTTGGATGTTTGTAGGAATTGATGAATTATTCAAAATAAAGTTTGCTGTTTTCTGGAGAGTTCTGCTGCTGCATTTCCTGCTGTTAATCGCCTTAGGAATTATGGCATATATGAAAAGCCGCTTTATTGCGGATGATTACAGCGTTACTTTTATGAGAGTGCTTTCCCGTAAGATTACAATTAATTATATTGATATTGATGAAATTACAGTATATAACCAATTGAAAAGAGGACGGGTACGGCATATTTATCATAATTTTTATGTAGAAGTGATTGCGTTCAAAACCTTTGACGGGAAAGAATATGTATTTAAAAATATTATGGACATCAATCCTGATTCGCGTATAGGTGCTATGCTGGGAATGAATAAGATATTTGAAATGGGAAAATTTAAAATATTACAGCAGTTTATAGAACAAAAAAAGCGTGATTTCTATTGACAGATTATAATACAAAAAGGAGCTGAATCTCATGAGCTGGGAAAATAATGTTCGGCGTGTCGTGCCTTATACCCCTGGCGAACAGCCGAAAGTTTCCGATATTGTGAAACTCAATACCAATGAAAATCCTTATCCGCCTGCACCCTGCGTTCAGAAAATTTTAGATAATTTTGATAACGCAAGAATGCGCCTCTATCCTGACCCGAATGCCGAAATCTTAGTCAATGCGCTGGCGGAAACGTATCATGTCAAGCCGAATCAGATTTTTGTCGGCGTGGGTTCGGATGATGTCATCTCGATGGCATTTCTGACGTTTTTCAATTCCGAGAGAAATATTCTCTTTCCGGATGTGACGTATTCGTTCTATGATGTCTGGGCGGATGTGTATAAAATTCCGTATCAGACCGTACCGCTGACGGAGGATTTCAGAATCAATCCGGATGATTATAAAATTCCGAACGGCGGAATCATCTTCCCGAATCCGAACGCGCCGACCGGTGTGCTGGAATCGCTCGATATGATTGAGGAAATCTTGCGGGCAAATCCGGACAGCGTTGTCATGATTGATGAGGCTTATATTGATTTCGGCGGTGTGAGCTGTCTGCCCTTACTCGAAAAGTATGAGAATCTGCTCGTGATTCAGACATTCTCGAAATCCCGTAGCATGGCTGGCATGAGAATCGGTTTTGCTATCGGTTCGGAGAAGCTAATCAAGTACATGAATGATGTCAAGTTCTCGATTAATTCTTATACCATGAATCACTTAACGCTGTTATGCGGTGCGGAAACCCTCAAAGATGCGGAATATTTCAAATCTTCAACCGGAAAGATTATCGAAACCCGTGAACAGGCAAAGAAAAAGCTTTCTGAATTAGGTTTTGTCTTTCCGGATTCCAAGAGTAATTTTATTTTTGCGAGTCATCCGGATTATGATGCAGGCAAAATTTTCCAGAAGCTCAAAGAACGGAAAATTTTCGTCCGTTACTGGAATAAGCCCAGAATTAACCAGCATCTGAGAATCACAGTCGGCACACCCGAAGAAATGCAGAAATTATTCTCTGCTCTGGAGGAAATTCTCGCCGAAGGTCAATGAACTGCAATGACAACGGAAGAATTCATTCAGAAGCTCAGAAAAGATAATTATGATGATGAATGTATTGCACTTGCATTGGAGATATATCGAAAAGGAAAAAGATATTTTTATGATGTAACAGCACATTATGATGAGCTTTATAGTGGTGCTATCCTGTTCAATGACTGATAAAAATAATTTATAAAGAGGTGATTTTCTTGACAACTGCTACAGTCACAAGAACATCCAAAGAAACAGATATTACTG
>JAFUWP010000165.1 GCA_017483405.1 Oscillospiraceae bacterium
ATCGAAACGATGCCGATGATTTTCCCCAGCAGTCGTTTTCTGAAAAATCAGCTCCGGCCGCCGAAACAGTCATGGTGGGGCTACGTATGCTGGTGTGTTATCGGATTCGCGGCGATTTATCCGACCGGCGAATTTCTGGAAAATCTCTTTCCGGCGGTAAAGGAAATCACAAACCTGATGCAAATCACGATAGTGATACCCATCGTCTGGAAACTGATAGTGCAGATAGCCTCTCTTGTGACCAGCGGAATCGGCATCTCGAAGAACCGGATTTGCATGAGATACTGCAAAGGCTTCACCTTTCACACGATTGTCGCCGAAACGGACAGCGTTGTAAAAGTGCGGATTCATCAGCATATCTGGCAGAAGAAAAGCAACAAGTGTCATCTGACCGTCTATTTCCGCGCCGAAACGCCCCAGAAATGCACCCTCTACTGTCTGGACTACACCGAAACCCGTGAATTACTATCCGAATTTATGACGAATATCAAATGAAAAATGCCGTGTCTGTTCAAAGCTGACACGGCAGATTTTTATTTTGAAAAGTTATCGTTATACCGGTAACATTTTTTCAAAAAATATGTTATGATAATAGAAAACCATTAAAAATGAGGTGCAATCATGACGGTATCCGATGTACTTGCCGACAGGATTTCAGAAATCTGTAAAGAAAAAAATATAACCATGAAAGAACTCTGTCAAAAATCCGGTGTTTCTTATTCTACAGTAAACAGTATTATCAAACATAAACATGGAGAAATCCGGCTGATGACGATAATTAAACTCTGTAAAGGAATGGAAATCAATATACCTGATTTTTTTCATGCTCCCGAATTTCAGGATTTAAAACAGATATTAAATAAGAAGTAACTCCTTGAAAAAAGATTTTTCAGATTCTCCTCTTGACATTTCTGTCAGAACAGGGTATAATATAAGAAAGAGAGTGCACCGATGACGGTCGCTCCCAAGATTTGGTTAAAAAAATAACCGCCTGCTCTGGAAAGCTTATCGGCGGTTATTTTTTATTACGATTGCAATAAATCATGTAGAATAAATTAGCCCATGTACCGAGCATGATGCCCAGCTGAATTAAATCTTGCCATGTTACGTTCTGCATAAAGTCCACCCCCATTTCTGGGAGCTGGATTTGACCGCCACCGTGCTGATGCACTCTCTTTTTCTATTATAGCATATCTGTCGGATTTTGTCAATTATTTTCAGAAAAATCCCCGTTCTTCGCAAAGAACGGGGATTTGATTCATTCAGGATTTCTGCAATCAGCCAAGAGTCACAACAACTTCATGAACGCCGCCGTCCTGAGCCGGAACAACATTGCCTTCTACAGCCTTGCCATCCACGGTCAGGGAAACAACACCCTTAGAAACGTGATTCGGATTCTTGACAGTGATATTGTAAGTAGCACCGCGGAACTGACGGGTTGCAGTAAAGCCATCCCAAGCCTTCGGGATAGACGGGTCAACCTTCAGGCCGTCCCAGTCGGGCATGATACCCAGAATGTACTGAGAAACAGCTACAAAGTTCCAAGCGGCAGTACCAGTCAGCCAGCTGTTCTTAGCTTCGCCGTGACGGGCGGCATCCTTGCCGGCAATCATCTGAGCATATACATAAGGTTCAGTTCTGTGCAGGTCGGAATATTTTTCCTCTCTGTAAGCCGGAGCGATTTTGGAATAGTATTCAAAAGCCTTATCACCGCGGCCGGCATAAGCTTCTGCGCAGATAATCCAAGCATTGTTATGGCAGAAGATACCTGCATTTTCCTTGTAGCCTGCCGGATAAGTAGAAATTTCACCATACTGAACATAATATTTTGTGAATGCCGGATTATTCAGCACAAGGCCGTGTTCGGAATTCAGATACTTGTCGATGGAATCGAGAGCCTTGATGTCAGCACCCTGTTCCTTGCCGACTTCGGACATCACCATGAAGCCCTGCGGTTCGATGAAGATTTTGCCTTCTTCGCATTCTTTAGAGCCCATTTTCGCACCGGTATCATCATAAGCACGTAAGAACCATTCGCCGTCCCAGCCGTATTTCATGATATTGTCTTTCATCTTGTCGATTTCGGCCTGAGCGGCTTTTGCGCCATCTTCATCGCCCTTGTATTTGCAGAGGTCAACGAAAGCAGGGCCGGCGTATGTGAACAGGCCAGCAACCATAAGGGATTCTGCAATCTTGGAATACTTGTCCTCACCATACTTGGGAGAAGTGGAAGTCTGGAAAGATTCGCCGGGTTCTTCGCTCCAGCAGGACAGATTGATGCAGTCATTCCAGTCAGCACGCATTGCAAGCGGAAGTCCGTGAGGACCTACGTTCTGCGCAACATGATAGAAGCTCTGCTTCAGATGATGCATCATAGTCTGTGCTTTGGAAGCATCGTTATCATAAGGAACTAATTCATCCAGAATACCATAGTCGCCGGATTCTTTGATATAAGCGGCTACAGAAAGAATCATCCACAGCGGGTCATCGGAGAAGTCTCCGCCGATTTCGTCATTGCCTTTCTTAGTGAGAGGCTGATACTGATGGTAGCATCCGCCGTCTTCAAACTGCGTAGAAGCAAGGTCAATCAGACGTTCTCTTGCGCGGTCAGGAATCTGATGCACGAAGCCAAGTAAATCCTGATTGGAATCACGGAATCCCATACCTCTGCCGATACCGGATTCAAAATAAGATGCAGAACGGCTCATGTTGAATGTCACCATGCACTGATACTGATTCCAGATATTAACCATTCTGTTCATCTTGTCATCAGGGGTATTGACGGTATACTTGGACAGGAGAGCATCCCACATTGCTTTGAGTTCGCCGAGACCTTCGTCAACTTTTTCGGAAGTGTTGTATTTTTCAATCATTTCGTAAGCACGGGACTTGTTGAGGCTCTTGCCATCGGAGAGGAATTTTTCCTCCTTCGGATTTTCAACATACCCCAGAATGAAGATTAATTCTTTTGTTTCATTCGGCTTGAGGGTAACAGCAACACAGTGAGAAGCAATCGGAGACCAGCCGTCAGCCTTAGAGTTTGCGGACTTGCCGGCAACAACAGCCTGCGGATTTTCAAAACCGTTATACAGACCCATGAAGGATTCACGGTCGCAGTCAAAGCCTTCAATATCAGAATTAACAGTATAGAAAGCAAAATGATTTCTGCGTTCTTTATATTCGGTCTTATGGAACATGGTAGAGCCTTCTACTTCCACTTCGCCGGTATTGAAGTTTCTCTGGAAGTTAGTAGAGTCATCCTGCGCATTCCACAGACACCATTCAATCATGGAGAACAGCTTGAAAGACTTTTCTGTATTGCCTTCGTTTTTGAGGACAACGCGCTGAATTTCGCCGTTGTAATCCTGCGGAACGAAGAAAGTCACTTCTGCGGAGAGGTTATTTTTCTTGCCGGTGATGATGGTATAGCCCATACCGTGACGGCATTCATAAGAATCGAGTTCGGTTTTTGCCGGAGACCAGCCAGGAGACCAGATTGTGCCGTTATCATTGATGTAGAAATAACGTCCGCCCATATCAACAGGGACGTTATTATAACGATAACGGGTAATTCTTCTCAGACGGGCATCCTTATAGAAATGATAACCGCCGGCGGTATTGGAAATCAGGGAGAAGAAAGCCTGAGTGCCGAGGTAGTTAATCCACGGATAGGGGGTTCTGGGAGAGGTGATGACGTATTCTTTATTGACATCATCGAAATGACCAAACTTCTGCATAGCAAAAAAACTCCTTTTCATGATAAATCATTTTATTTTTTAATGTTCCTGATAACAGAACTTATGAATATTATAACATATTCCGGAAATATTAGCAAGCCTTTTCTGATAATTTTTCAGGGAAGTCATTGCTGAAATTATTCTTGATTATTTGTGCATATTGTCTCAAAGATATGAAACGGATTTTACAGAATCGTGAAGAAATGCTGACTGGTACTTAACTTGCTTTTAACTTCGGATAATTATGCAATATCTCCGTTTAAATCATTATTCATTTCGATTTTACGGTCTTTTTTTATGATAAAAGACCCCACTTTGATACCCTCGCCATACAATTTATTTGTATAATTATTAAGCAGAGCATTAAAGTCAATTTTTCTCAATATACAATAAATCAATATAGCAATAATGGTTAAAAAAACGCAGACTACTATAAGAGCTTTTATATTTTTAAATAATTCTGATAAAGCATCCCATATCGTCGTTTTCATACAAATTCCTCCTTTCTTACTTGATAGTGAAGAAATGCTGGTGGAATGTAGTACTTTCATTCGGGGCGAGTTCTTTATAGCCGGTGACAGCGTCAGGCATATCGAGATTAGGGGCATCAATCATAGCAGACATCGGCTCAGGGCAGAAATAGCCGTTGAAGCCCTTGTCATTCCAGAAAATCCAGAATTTATATTCTTCGCCGACTTCGTAGCAGATTTTCTTCTTGGATTTGACATCTTCCGCGATGATGCCGTAAAGATTTTCGCCGTTATATTCGGTATGTTCTGCGAAATACATTTCGTTGTCGATGTTCTGGAGTACCGGACGGCGAGTGCCGTTCTTGTATTCATTATCCTGAGAGGTCAGGTCGATGAATTCACCAGTCGGAAGACATCTTTCATTCAGAACCCAGCGTTTCCCGATGGGCGCGAGCAGACGTTCATCCTCCTGTTTTGCGCCGTCCACGAACGGAGAATTGATTGTCGTATGTGTTGCTACGGAAATCGGCATCTGCTTATCGGAAAGATTTGTCAGTTTGAATTCGTATTCGAGTCCGCAGGCGGAAAGCGTGAATAAAAATTCCGCTTTGAACTTAACGGGCAGATACTGGAAGAATTCATCTTTTTCGTCATAGAGATATTCTGTCTTGCACCATGCACAATTTTCATCAGCCTTATGTTCCGTCACGGTATGGGTTCTCTTATGCAGAAAACCATGAATGTGATTATTATAGGGTGCTTTTTCGTTGACGGGGAGCTGATATTTGGCATCGGAAGTTTTCAGGATGCCATCAGCGAAGCGGTTCGGCAGATAGAGAGTCGGCAGACCCCAGACCTCAGCGGACTGCAACAGGGTTTCGAGAGTATTTTCCGGACTGAAACGGAAAAATTCAACATGATTTTTATCATCATGCAGGCGGATGACATTCGAGCCGACCTGCGGAGCGATAAGAGCAGTATAGCCTCCGGCCTGAAGCTGAACGCAGTTCATACCGCCGAATTCGATAATTTTAGTTTGATTCATAGAAATCCTCCTTCAGATTTTTTAATTTATGTTTTTATTATAGCATGAAATTATGGATTTGTCCATAGAAAAAATATGAACAGCATCGCTTTTTAAGGCGATACTGTTTAAAAAAATAATTGACAAAATCCGACAGACATGCTATAATAACATAAGAGTGCGTACCAGCACGGTGGCGGTCAATCCAGCTCCCAGAAATGGGGGTGGACTTTATGCAGAACGTAACATGGCAAGATTTAATCCAGCTGGGCATTATGCTTGGTACATGGGCTAATTTATTTTATATGATTTACTGCAATAGAAACAAAAAGTAACCGCCTTTCGTCTCCAAACACAGGCGGTTATTTTATGACTTGACTTTTTGGGAGCGACCGTCATCGGTACGCACTCTTTTTATATTTATATTATACTCTGCTTTAAAAAATTTGTCAAGCATTTTTCTGAAATTTTATTGGATTTTAATCTTGTTTTAATTTTGATAGTGTAGTATAATAGTAATAA
>JAFUWP010000166.1 GCA_017483405.1 Oscillospiraceae bacterium
AAAAAATATCAAAAAACAATTTCAAAAACAGTTGCCAATCCCGTTCGGTAATGCTATAATAAATATTAGATAGATATAAAGGAGACAGAACCATGATAAAATTACGGCTTTGCAGAACGGTGAGTATTGTACTGGTGATATGCCTGCTTGCAATGCTTTCAGGCTGTTCACATCAGGAGGATGACGGTACGGGCTATCCGTTTACATGCACCATTTCGGGCAATCCGGAATGCCTTGACCCCCAGTATACAGATAATCAGAATGCCCAGATTGTGATTGAAACCATTATGGAAGGTCTGCTCCGGCTGGATGAAACCGGAAATCTCATCCCAGCTGGTGCGGAAAGCTATACCGTTTCGGATGACGGCTTGTTTTATGAATTCCATCTCCGGAATGACTGTTACTGGTTCAGTGCCGGAACGGAGCAGAAAGATGCCAAACCAGTAACTTCGCTGGATTATGTATTTGCATTCCGGCGGTTGCTGAGTCCGGAAACGGATTCCCCTCACGCATCGGAATATTTCTGTCTGAAAAATGCATCCGCCGTGTATAACGGACAGGTTAAGCCGGAAAAATTAGGCATTTCCGCACCGGATGGCGCAACGGTGATTTTCGAGCTGGAAACGCCGGAAGAAGATTTTCTGCATCTGCTGGCGCAGAGCTGTGCCGTGCCGTGCAATGAAGATTTTTTCCTGTCCACTAACGGAAGATACGGCCTTGATGACCGGACAATCCTCTGTAACGGGGCGTTCTGCCTGACGAAATGGGCTTATGATGCCTACGGAAGCGGAAATTTCCTGACATTCCGGAAAAACAGCATGTACTACGATGCAGAAAATATTTCTCCGAGCAGTCTGCAATTCACTATCATGCGTTCTCAGAGGGAGGCGGATGATGATTTTTCACAGGGAAATTCTGATGTCATCCTGACGGATAATGAACCTGTCAGCTATCTGAATTCCAAAAAATATGTCGTCAGAAACAGCTGTACCAAAACGCTGGGACTGATTTTCAATCCGGAAAATGAAATCCTGAAAAATCCGGATTTCCGGAAAGCACTTGCATCGGGCATCGACAGGGAACACTATGCAGAACTGCTGAACGGAAGCCTTCAGCCGGCAAGCGGAATCATTCCGCCGGCGGTGCAGATACTCGGCCGTCCATACCGTGAATTATATGCTGATGAGCCTCTTTCCATGCCTTATGCGCCGGAAGAATCCGCATCGCTGTTTGAAAAATCGCTGGAATCCGCCTCTATGAATGACATCAATGCTCTGAAAATTCTGTTGCCGGATTCCTTTACTGAAACGCAGGCATTACTTTCGGTATGTCAGGAATGGCAGAATCTTTCCGGTCATTATATCGGCATCGAGATTGTTTCCGCGAAGGAATATCGGGAAAGACTGGAATCGGGTGACTACAGCATCGCTCTGTATAACTTTGCAACACCCCGAAACAGCTGTTATGCCTCCCTGCAAAGTTTCTGCGAAAATGCTGAATTATTCGGTATTCCGGATGCACGGGCCATTCTGGAAAGTCTTTCCGGAAAAGAATCTCTTTCCGAAAAAGTTTCGCTCTACGGTGAAGCCGAAAAGAAACTTCTCGAAAATAATGCCTTTATTCCGTTGTTTTATCAGAATCTCTATCTGATTTATACGTCTGATAATACAGATATTTATCCCCGCCCGTTCACACATTCAGTAGATTTCCGGAAGGCTAAGCATTTTGCCTGAAATATACGTCTGATATTTGTCATATCTGTACAAATTTCAAATAACCTATTGATTTTTCTTGGAATCTATAGTATAATAATAAAAACAGAAAATGAAATCCGGAAAGGAGCTTTTCATGGAAGAAAAAGATTATACTCCCGAAATTTTTACCCTCACCGATGAGGAAGGAAATGAACAGGAATTTGAACTCATGGACATCATGGAGGATAACGGAACAGTTTATTATGCACTTGTTCCCTATACAGAAGACCCTGATGCCATGATTGAAGAAGATACAGAACTTGTGGTTCTGAAAGTCGGCGAAGAAAACGGCGAGGAATTTCTTGCAACTATCGACAATGACGAAGAATACGAACGCATCGGTCAGCTGTTCATCCAGCGCATCAGCGAAATGCTCGAAGGCGATGAGGATGAAGAAGAATCCGAAGCATAATTAATTTAACAATTTACTGCCTTGTACGGGTAAATATAGCTATTATAATCCAACACTTATTTTTCGGGAATCCCATGCTCTGACTTAGGATTGCAGACCTCCTGTGCGGACAATAGCCCGCGCGGACGTTGGGAGCGAGAGAATTTCAGGCGGATACCCACCTTGCGGAGACGCTTGGTTTTATTCTCTATATGACGGCAAGGCGGTTTATTTTTGCAGATTCAGGCCGGCAGTTTCGTCGGCCTTTTGCTTTGAAAAATAACAGTACAGAAGTGATGCTTTCTGTACTGTTTTT